>JAOUIN010000042.1 GCA_029883965.1 Betaproteobacteria bacterium | reverse complement strand
TTCGGCGAGCATGGTATCGGCCCTGAGCGCCGGTTTGCGTATGAAGAAGGGATACGGTCACCGCTGACAATACGCTGGCCGAAATCCGTCAAACCCGGATCACGCATCCGTGATCTGGTGATCCTGCAGGACCTGGCGCCGACGCTGATCGAAATTGCCGGCGGCAAGCCCGGCAAACATGTCCAGGGCCGTTCACTGCTGCCGTTGCTGAAAGGCAAGCGGGCGGGCTGGCGCAAGTCGCTGTTTGTCGAATACTGGGCCGAGAACGCCTATCCATGGCTGGTCAACATGACCTACAAGGCGGTACGCACGGATCGCTACAAATACATACATTGGGTCAATCGTGCGCGCAACGGCGAGCTAGACGAGCTGTATGACTTGGAGCGCGACCCGTATGAACTGGTCAATGTTGCCGGCAAGCCGGCGTACCGGACGGTGCGGGCAAAAATGAACAAAGAGCTGCGCAAACTCGCGGCCGATGCGCTGGGATTGTAGTGGTACGGATTTTCGGATGCCGGGCGACCGGGTATGTCTGGTGTTTCAATTAATCGCAGAATCTTAAAACCAACGGAGAGAAAATAATGCGTCAGGCAAAATGGATGTTGATGGCGGGGGCATTGCTGGCATCGAGCGCAGCTGCAGCACAGAACTTTCCGACCAAGCCGGTGCGGATCATCGTGCCGTTTTCGGCCGGCGGTGCGACCGATATCGTGACCCGTGTCGTCGCGCAGAAGCTGACGGACATCTGGGGCCAAACCATCGTGGTCGACAACCGCGCAGGCGCCGGCGGCAACATCGGCGCGGATCTCGCGGCAAAATCGCCGCCTGACGGCTACACGATATTCATGACTTCCGGTTCCATCGTCACGGCCAATCCGCACATGTACCGCAAGCTGTCATACGACGCAGCCAAAGACCTGGTAGCGGTGACCAATGTCGCCAGCGGTCCGCAGGCCATTGTCGTCAACCCGAGTTTCGCGGCGAAAACGGTCAAGGATCTGATCGACATGGCAAAAGCGAAACCGGAGAGTGTGACTTTCGGTTCGGCAGGCATCGGCACACAGACGCATCTTGCCGGAGAGAATTTCATCGCATCCGCGGGACTGACCGTGACGCACATCCCGTACAAGGGCGAAGCACCGGCGATCAGTGACCTGCTGGGCGGTCAGATCCAGTTTGTTACGCCGAACCTGTCCGCGGCGATTTCCCATGTCCGCGCGAAACGCCTGCGGGCACTGGGCGTCACCAGCCCGACGCGGGCGAAACAGCTGCCGGATGTGCCCGCGGTGGCCGAGACTCTGCCCGGTTTCGAAAACCTCGGCTGGTTCGGGTTCATGGTGCCGACAGGAACGCCGGCGGCGATTGTCGCCAAAATCCACAAGGATACCGTTGCCGCGCTGAAAGACCCCGCGATCGCCAAGCGCTTTGACGATCTGGGCATGGCGCCGGTCGGCAACTCTTCGGCGGATTTTGCCAAGGCCATCAAGGAGGAAGGTCTCCGTTGGGCCAAGGTCATCAAGGAACGCAAGCTGCAGGTGAACTGATCGTTTCGGTTGCCGCCGCCGGGCGCAATGCCCGGCGACGGCAGGACGGACCTGCCAAATTTTCGAGGTAATGCCGTGAAGGTCGATCCCAAACAAATTGAAGAAGCGTGCAAGGAACTCTACATCCGCGCACTGAAAATGCTGCCCCCCGACATCAAGGAAGGCTTCAGGCAACTGGACAGCCGCGAATCGGATGCCACCGGCAAGGCGATCCTCGGCACGATGATACGCAACATCACTGTGGCTGAAGACACCAACAATCTGCTGTGCCAGGACACCGGGATTCCGATTTACAACGTGACCATCGGCAGCAACATAGATGTGGATGGCTATGCGCTGAAGCAGGCGATCGTCAAGGGCTGCGAACGCGCGACCAAGGAACACCCGTTGCGGTCGTCGGTGGTGCATCCGACCACGCGCAAGAACGAGCACACATCCTGCGGCCGCCAGGTGCCGGTGATCAATATCGATTTCGTGCCGGAATCCGACATGCTGGCGATCGAGATGATTCCCAAGGGTTCGGGTTCGGAGAACAACTCCTGGCTGAAAATGGCAATTCCCGCCGAAGGCATAGACGCGATCAAGACCTTCGTCATCGATTGTGTGCTCGAGGCCGGCGGCAAGAGCTGCCCCCCGGTGATCGTCGGCGTCGGTGTCGGCGGCACGGCGGATCTGTGCGTGCACCTGTCCAAGGTCGCTGCGACGCGGCCGCTTGGCAGCCATTGCGCGGATCCTGAAGGCGCGAAGCTTGAAGAGGAGCTGAGCAAGGTAGTCAATCAGCTCGGCGTCGGTGCGCAGGGCCTGGGTGGAGACTCCACGGCGTTTGCGGTCCATGTTGAGACTGCCGCCACGCACATCACGATGAATCCGGTCGCGGTGAACATGCAGTGTCATTCGGCACGGCGCGCCCGCGCGACATTCACGCCCAAGGGCGTGGGGTACGGGTACTGACATGGCCCATTACGAATTCGACATGCCGGTGACCGAAGAACAGGTGCGCAAGCTGCGCATCAACGACACGGTCACCCTGAATCAGACGCTGTACGGCATCCGCGACGCCACCCAGATCCACATGTTCGATCATGGCCGCAAGACGCGCTTCGACCTCAAAGGTCATGCAGTCATTCACACCGCACCCAATGTCAAATGGGTGGGTGAAACCCAGGCGCACCCGTCAGGCTACGCACCGATCTGCATCGGCACGACGACCAGCGCGCGCATGGAGCGCTTCACGCGTCCGCTGATGGAGCAGTATGGCGT
Source organism: Betaproteobacteria bacterium (assembly GCA_029883965.1). Taxonomy (GTDB): domain Bacteria; phylum Pseudomonadota; class Gammaproteobacteria; order Burkholderiales; family SG8-41. The sequence continues at coordinate 10,312 of JAOUIN010000042.1, read as the reverse complement.
GCGCATCATCATCGGCAAGGGCGGGCTGTTCGCCGCGTCGGCGAAAGCATTCAGCGACCTGGGAGGCGTTTATCTTGCGATCATCGGCGGCACGGCTGCGCTGGAGACCACGTGGATCGAGCAGATCGAGGAAGTGGACCTCGATGACCTCAACCCGGAGTCGCTGTGGAAATTCCGCATCAAGGGCTTCGGTCCGCTGCTGGTGGCGATGGATTCTCACGGAGGCAGTCTTTACACCGCGGTAAATGCTTCGGCCAAAGACAAGCGCGCCGGCGTGCTTGCTGCACTGGGCGTCAAATCCGGCACATGAAAACAATCAAAACCGATATTCTGATTCTCGGGTCGGGTGGTGCCGGCCTGTTCGCGGCACTGCATGCCCATCAGCATAACCCCGAACTGTCGATCACCGTTGCGGTAAAGGGCCTGCTCGGCAAGAGCGGCTGCACGCGCATGGTGCAGGGCGGCTACAACGTCGCGCTGGCATCCGGTGATTCGGTTGAACGCCATTTTATGGACACCATCGAAGGGGGCAAATGGCTGCCCGATCAGGATCTGGCATGGACGCTGGTTGAGACCGCGGTCGAACGCATACACGAGCTTGAAAACGAACTCGGTTGTTTTTTCGACCGCAACCCCGATGGCACCATTCATCAGAAAGCATTTGCCGGACAGACTTTTGACCGCACCGTACACAAGGGTGATCTGACAGGCATCGAGATCATCAACCGCCTGGCTGAACAGGTATGGGCACGCGGCATCAACCGCCTTGAAGAGCATCGCGCGGTGGAGTTCATCAAGAACAAGGCTGGTGATGCGATTTCAGGGGTGCTGATGATAGACATGCGCACCGGTGAATTTGTTTTCGTGCAGGCGCAGGCCGTGCTGCTCGCCACCGGCGGCGGACCGACGATGTACAAATTCCATACACCGTCGGGCGACAAGAGTTGCGACGGTATGGCGATGGCCCTGCGCGGCGGTCTGGTGTTGCGTGACATGGAAATGGTGCAGTTTCATCCGACCGGATTGATTGCGGGTTCTGACACACGCATCACCGGCACGATCATCGAGGAAGGATTGCGCGGCGCCGGCGGCTATCTGCTGAACGGTGCCCGTGAGCGCTTCATGCACAATTACGACCCGAGAAACGAGCGTGCGACGCGCGACATCGTCAGCCGCGGCATGTACGAGGAAATGCGTGCCGGCCGCGTTAACAAGCACGGGGGCTTGTACATCACGATGGGGCATCTGGACCCGGTGATGGTGCGCAAGGAATTCAAGGGCATGGTCGAACGCTGTGCGGATTGCGGGTTTGACCTGGTCGGCGGGCTGGTCGATGTCGTGCCCACAGCGCATTACATGATGGGCGGCGTTGCGTTCAAAACCGATTGCACCACCGACCTGCCGGGCCTGTTTGTCGCCGGCGAGGATTCCGGTGGTGTTCATGGCGCCAACCGGCTGGGCGGCAACGGCGTCGCAAATTCCACGGTGTTCGGCGGTATCGCCGGCGATGTGATGCCGGGCTGGGTCAAGGGCCATGGCGAGTTTCGCGCGCCGGACCAGGAAGCCATCGATGCCGCGGAGGCACGCTGTCGCGCGCCATTGGGCCGCAAGGGTGGCGATATCAATGCCATACGCGAAGAACTCTACAAAGTGATGTGGGACGATGTCGGGATCATCCGCGATGCGGCATCACTGAACCGCTCAGCGGGCGTGCTGGATGAACTCGATGCGCGGCTGGACCAGACCGGTGTTGACGCCTCCACGCTGGCCTTCAACCTGACCTGGCATGACTGGATGAATCTGAAAAATCTGCTGCTGGTTTCGCAATCCATCCGTTTCGCCGCAATGGCACGTGAGGATTCGCGCGGCGCGCATTTCCGCGAGGATTTCCCCGAGGTGCGCGACCTTGAGAATTCGAGTTTTACCTGCGTCACATTGTCTGACGGAAAATTTTCCGCTTCTACCAGACCTGTCCGGTTTACCCGTGTCAAACCCGGCGAGTCGTTGTTGTCAAAGACGTGACGCTCCAGATCAAGGTTGATTTTGCTCCTCGTTCATAGGACACTCGATCGTTCGTGCGGTCGCTAAAAATCGAGGGGAAGAGCATGAAGATGAAACGCTGCTGGGCCAAAGGGGTAGTCGCGGTGCTGGCGACCTGTGGACTGCTGATTTCAGCGGGAACTGTGGCAGCTCAAGACTTTCCGACTCGAGCCGTGCGCATGATCGTCGCGTTTCCGCCCGGTGGCGGCAGCGACACCATCGCCAGAATCATCGCGCAGAAATTTGTCGCCGACCTAGGGCAGCGGGCCATCGTTGACAACCGTGCCGGCGCCAGTGGCAACATTGCTGCGGACATCGTTGCCAAGGCGCCTGCGGACGGCTACACGGTATTGTTCGGCAACTCTTCCCTGGCCATCAGTCCGGCGGTTTACAGCAAACTGACCTACAGTCCCACCAAGGATCTGACTGCCATATCGATGGCGTCGCAGTATCCCTTTTCCCTGGTTGTCCATCCTTCGTTGCCGGTCAAAACGGTCAAGGAATTCGTCGCGCTTGCGAAATCGAAGCCGAATGAACTGGAATACGCGTCATCCGGAGCGGGGACCATGGGACAACTGTCTATGGAGCTTTTGCGTCTCAAGACCGGCGTACGCATGACCCACCTGCCCTACAAAGGTGCGGCGCCACAAACTATCGCGGTGCTGACTGGCGAATCGCAGGCAGGATTCATCGTGCTGCCGGTTGCGGTGCGTCATTTCAAGACAGGCAAGCTGCGCGGTCTCGGCGTTGCCGGCCCCAAGCGCTCGGCTCTGGCGCCGGAGATCCCGACCATGATCGAGGCCGGTGTTCCCGGGCATATGGCGGTCCAGTGGAACGGCCTTTTTGCACCCAGCAAAACCCCGGCCGCGGTGATTGAAATACTTTACAAGTCATGGGTTGCCGCGGTGAAGTCTCCGGAGGTCTCGCAAAAGATTGTTGACAGCGGCGCTGAGCCGGGCGGAAACACGACTGCCGAGTTCGTGGCATTCGTCAAGGAAGAAACCGCCAAGTGGGCCGAGGTGGCGAAGGCTTCCGGTACAAAACTGGACTGATCTGATCGCATCATGCGTGTTGTCATTGCCCGATGCCCGCACTTGACGAGCTGACTGTTCTGGCCACGCGCGCACTGAAGCGCGCGGGTGCTTCCAAACTGATGGCGGAAACCACAGCGAGGGCCCTGATTGCCGCCGAGGCCGAAGGCCTTTCCGGTCACGGCCTGTCGCGCGTGGCGCTGTATGCACAGCACCTGCGCGAAGGCCGCGTGGACGGCAAGGCCAAACCGAAGGTGATCCGCAAGAACGGCGCCACCTCCCTGATCGACGCCTGTGGCGGACTGGCGTTCCCTGCTGCTGCAATGGCGGTCAGGGAGGTCATCAAGCGCGCGCAGCGCTATGGCGTTGCGTTCTGCGGCGTTACCAACAGCCATCACTTTGGCGCTGCCGCTTACCATCTTGCGCCCGTCGCGGAGGCCGGACTGGTCGGGCTGGCATTCACCAATTCCCCCGCGGCGATCAATGCCTGGGGCGGCAGTAAGGCGTTCTTTGGCACCAACCCTGTTGCGGCAATCTTTCCACGCAGGGGTGGCGCGCCCATCGTCGTCGATCTTTCGCTGACCGAAGTGACGCGCGGCAAAATCATGCTGATGGCCAAGGAAGGCAAGCCGATTCCGCCGGGATGGGCTGTGGACAGGGACGGTCATCCGACAACGGATGCACAGGCTGCGTTGACCGGCAGCCTGACCGCGATTGGCGGCGTCAAGGGTACTGCGCTTGCATTGATGGTCGAGGTACTTTGCGTTGCATTGACCGGCGCGGCGTTGAGCCGGGAGAACGACTCGTATTTCGAGCCGGGCAACAAGCCGCGCATCGGCCACGCGATCCTCGCGATCAATCCGCAATCGCTCGCAGGTGCCGATGTTTATTTTTCGCGCATCGACGACATGATCAGCGGCATGCTCGCGGACGCGGGAGTACGCCTGCCCGGCGCGCGGCGGCAACTGGCGACGATACGTGCGCAGACCGAAGGCGTTGCGATTGCCGACGGCCTGCACCAGGAGCTGCTGAAACTCGCCGGACGTTCGCGCAAGCGCTGATCGCAGTTGCCGGCGAAGTTAGAGCTTAACATATTGATTTTAAAAGATATTTATAATGACTTGTGGCGACGGCCCGCAGCGTTGCCCAAGCTGCACCTGATGGTCTCCCGGCGATGAAGGCCATCGCTGCTACCCAAGCACTGCAACTGCTGCGTACGGTTTTCGGTCATCCGGTCTTTCGCGGCGCGCAGGAAGAAATCGTCGGGCATGTTGCCGGCGGCGGTGATGCGCTGGTGCTGATGCCCACCGGCGGCGGCAAGTCGCTGTGCTACCAGTTACCGGCGCTGCTGCGCAATGGCACTGCACTGGTCGTGTCGCCGCTGATCGCCCTGATGCAGGACCAGGTCGCGGCGTTGAAACAGCTGGGTGTACGCGCGGCTTTCCTGAATTCGACGCTCGATGGCCGGGCGGTCAACGCCTGCGAGCAGGCGCTGCGCGCCGGTGATCTTGATCTGCTGTATGTGGCACCGGAGCGGCTGGTGATGCCGCGCATGCTCGAATGCCTCGCAGCGTCCGAGCTGGCACTGTTCGCCATCGATGAAGCCCATTGCGTGTCGCAATGGGGTCACGATTTTCGTCCGGAGTACCTGCAGCTGTCGTTGCTGCATGAGCGTTTTCCGGCTGTGCCGCGGATCGCGCTGACCGCGACCGCCGATCCGCAAACCCGCGCCGAAATCATCCGCCGCCTCGCCCTCGATGAGGCCCGTGTTTTTATTTCCAGCTTCGACCGGCCCAACATCCGTTACACCATTGTCGACAAGCAGGATCCGCGCACACAGTTGTTGCGCTTCATTCGCGACGAACATGATGGCGATGCGGGCATCGTTTACTGCCTGTCGCGCAGGAAGGTAGACGAAACCGCGGCGTGGCTGGTCAGCCATGGTGTGCGCGCGCTGCCGTATCACGCCGGCATGGATGCCGCATCACGAGCGGAACACCAGAGCAGGTTCCAGCGCGAGGAAGGCATCGTCGTCGTCGCTACGATTGCGTTCGGCATGGGCATCGACAAACCCGACGTGCGCTTTGTCGCGCACCTTGACCTGCCGAAAAGCATCGAAGGCTATTATCAGGAAACCGGGCGCGCGGGTCGTGACGGCGCACCGGCCGATGCATGGATGGCCTACGGGCTCGGAGACGTCGTGCAACAGCGACGCATGATCGAGCAGTCGGATGGCAGCGAGGACTACCGGCGCGTGTCGATGGCCAAACTGGAGTCGTTGCTGGGCCTGTGTGAAACCGCCGGCTGCCGGCGGGTGCGCCTGCTTGATTATTTCGGTGAGATCAGCGCACCCTGCGGCAACTGCGACACCTGCCTCGAGCCGCCGCAGACCTGGGACGCCACCGAGGCTGCACGCAAGGCGCTGTCCTGCGTCTATCGCACCGGGCAGCGTTTCGGCGCGGTGCATTTGATTGATGTGCTGAGAGGTCATGCCACGGATCGTGTCATCCAGCGCGAGCATGACAAGCTCAATGTATTCGGCGCCGGTGCCGATCTGGACGATCAGGCATGGCGCAACGTGTTCCGGCAGCTGGCGGCGCTCGGGTTCATCCGGCCCGACCATGACGCCTTCGGCGCGTTGTGCCTGACCGAGACCAGCCGGCCGGTGCTGAAGGGTGAGCAGCGCGTCAGCATGCGCAGCGTGCTGCCGCGCAAGGCAAGGGCGGGCAGATCGCGCCGCGCCGCCACGGCGCTGCCTGCGGCCGATGCCGGCCTGCTCGAAAAGCTGAAGGCCTGGCGCATGGAGCAGGCGCGCGTGCAGTCAGTCCCGGCATTTGTGATTTTCCACGACAAAACGCTGACCGAGATTGCGGCGGCGCGACCTGCCGACATGGACGCTTTGGGCGAAATCAGCGGTATCGGTGCGAAAAAACTCGAGCGTTACGGTGCGGCGTTGCTGGCGGTGGTGAGCGCCTGACGTCCCGGTGACGGCACGGGGCGTTGCAGTGCTGCTCGGCTTTCCGGTCAGAATCGGCATGAGCGGCAATCAGGTGATAATGTCGTGCAGTTGTCCTGACTGAGCAAGGGGGTTTTGTATGAGCATCAGTATCTATCCCGTCATGCCTGACTTTGCCGCAGAGATCGGCGACGTCGATTTGTCAAAACCGCTGTCGCCTGCCGACGAGTCGGCGATCAAGGACGCGTTCTGGAAGTATGCAGTGCTGGTGTTTCCGCAGCAGACGCTGACTCCGGAGCAGCAACTCGGATTCGCGCAACTTTTCGGTCCGATCGAGAACGAAAGGACGCTGGATCCGAAGGCGACGCCAACGCGTTATACCGGCGCATTCGCCGACATTTCCAACCTGGCTGCCGACGGGAAAATCTGGGGCGAATCCAGCCGTCAGCGCATGTACAAGGCCGGCAACAAGCTCTGGCACACTGACAGTTCATTCAAGCGCCTGCCCAGCATCTGCTCCCTGCTTTATGCAGAAAAGGTGGCACCCATCGGCGGACGCACGGAGTTCGCCGATCAGCGCGCAGCCTATGATGCGCTGCCTGATGCGATGAAAAAGAAGCTGCTGGGACTGGTGGTGGAGCACTGGATCGCGACGTCGCGCCGGCGCAGCGGTTTCATGGATTTTACGGAAGAGGAGCAGAAACGCCTGCCGCCGGTGCCGCAGGTTCTCGTGCGCACCATCCCGCAGAGCGGCCGCAAGTCACTCTATGTCGCGTCGCATGCAGGACGTATCTGGGGCATGTCCGATCCCGAGGGCCGCGCGTTGATCGACGAGTTGATTGCGCATGTCACGCAACCGCAGTTCATCTACCGTCACCGCTGGCGTCCGCACGAACTGGTCATGTGGGACAACCGCTGCACCATGCATCGCGGTACCGACTTCGACGATCTGCGTGCGGTACGCGACATGCGTCGCGTGACCGTCAGTGACGTGGCCAATTCCTGCGAACAGGAAGGTATCGCCATACCTGCCCCGATGTAGGATTATTCAACGCCGAATCAAATTGGACGCTATGAAGACGAAGCCGCGGTCGCGTGATCGGCGCAAGAAAAAACCCCGCCGCAACGGGGTTTTCTGCTGATGTGACGATCGTTCGCTGTCAGTCACAGTACTGGGTGACCGGTACTGGATTCGAGGCGTCACGTCCTTCCCAGAACATCTGGTCCTCTTTCAAACCCTTTTTGACCAGGTAGGTCTTTACCGCCTCGGCGCGTTTCACGTCGAGATCCTTGTGGCCGTCTTCAACCTCCAGCCGGTCGGAGTAGCCGGAAATGACGATGGCGCCGACATTGATCGGCCGCTTGTCGCGACGCGTGCCCTGATTGATGGTTTTGATCATCTTGTCCATTTCAGCCATGCCACCGGACTTGAGGACCGCGCTGTTCGGGTCAAAGGCAAGGTCGCCCTGTGCCATGGCTTTGAGCAGCACATTGTCTTTCCCAACCTTGCCGCCGGGTTTCTTCGCCGGTTTGACCTTGAATCCGGAAACCTCCACGGCGACGCGGCGATTCGGCTGCAGGCAACTGATCAGTTCGGGGCTGGCTGCGCAGCCGGCAATCAGCGCGGCCATGGCCGCGGCGCTCAGGCGCAATAATTTCATCTGGATTCTCCTCAATCGAATTATTGGGAAATGCTGATGCGGAGCGAGCCACATCGTGTCCTGATTTTAGGCCGCAGAGCCACGGATGGCAATTATAAATGACAAAAATGCCGCTTACATGACAAATGCAGGCGACATTTCGTGATCGCGCAGCGTAAATGCTTATGCCATACCCTCAACGATGCGCAGATCCCGTTCAGCCGCGCCGTTGGCCAGTTCCTTCAATGCCGCCTGATAAGCCGGCGTTTCGTGTGTGGCCAGTGCCTGTGCGAGGCTGTCGAATTCGATGACTACTACACGCTGTTGAATGCCAGCCTCATACACCTTTGCCGCCATGCCGCGAACCAGAAATCGTCCGCCCTGCGCCTGCACCGCTGCCGGCGCGAGTTTGGCATAACGCATGAATGCATCCTGATCCTTGATGTTGCGATAACACACCACCCAGTAACCCTTGGCCATCTGAATTCCTCCGTCGGTGAAAAATTGCAGTCCGCGCGTCAGTCGTCAAAGAATACCAGCGCCCGTGCTTCTATGCTCTGCCGCGGCGGTGCTCCGGGTGGCGTGGCCGGATCCTCGAACGAGGTATGCGCGGTGAAACGCGCGCGGCCATCGGTGGCCGAATCGAACACCTTGAACACCAGCGCTTCATCGCGCCGCATCAGCGGGAAATAAAACCATCGATGCCCTGCACCGTAACGCAGGCGGTAGGTCTGTCCGACGCGGGTCGGATAGCGCCGTTCCGCGATCATCATGTCCTCAGGTGGCACGCTCGCTGAATCGGCGATGGCCAGCGGGTTCGACTGGATGGGCTGGTTGATCGCCCGCCATACCTGGATGATCGAAAAGCGGTGCCGCAGCAATTGCTCCGCTTCATCCGGCAGCAGGTCGCGTACGCGCTGCGGCCCCGACCATTCGGTGTAATCGTTGTGTGCCCACAGCACCGGTTCGCGCAGCAGTTTGGACTCGCGTTCGCCTTCATCCCCGGAACGCAGCGTATGGTCAAACACGACCACGCGAGTGCCCCCGGACTGTGCCCTGATCAGGGCGGCGACTTCGGCGTAATACACCGCTTTCAGTTCTTCGGAATCAAAAAAATCCCGCATGGCTGTGCGGTGTTCGACAAAAGTGAATCCGTTGCGGTCGAGTCCGAAGTCCTTATCGTGCAGCCGGCCGTTGCTGATGCTGACATCACGCCAGTCGATGGTGCCGCTGGAACTGCGATGAATGTTGTTGGGACCGAAGGTCGCATTGACCAGCTTCTCGCCGGTATCAAGCGTGTACGGTATCCGGGCGTTCAGGGATTTCGCGGCTGTGGCGATGTTGTTCATCGGGAAAACTCCTTGCGCCGGCTGAAGTGACGGGCGGACACCATGGCCGCGATATCAGGTCTGCCGTCCGGGAAAGCGGATACCGTCAAAGCCGCGTGCGTCCATTAACCGCTCGGGCGTCATGTCGGCCAATGTATTGATCCCTACCAGCGCCATGTCGCGATCGACCTCATCGCGCAACAGGCGGATCGCGTGACGCACGCCGGTTTCGCCGGCAACCGCGGCGGCATAGAGCATGGGTCGGCCGACGAACACGAACTTCGCACCCAGCGCCAGTGCCTTGAGCACATCGGTACCGCGACGGATGCCGCTGTCCATCATGATGGTCATGTCGCCGGCAGCGGCGACGATGCCGGGCAGCACCCGCAGCGGCGCAGTGGCGCTGTCGAGCTGCCGGCCGCCGTGATTGGAGACGATGATGCCATCGACGCCGTTGTCGCGGGCAGGCGGCACATCGGCCTTGTCGAGGATGCCCTTGATGATCAGGCGGCCTTTCCACAGACGCCGCATCAGCGCGACATGCTCCCAGTTCAGGTGATCGCGGTTCGCGCGTTCGCGCACTGCCGTGCGCGACACCAGCGGCGTGCGCTTGCCCATGTTCTCGAAGTGCGGCATTCCCTGCGTGATATAGGTGCGCAGCGCCGTCCCCATCAACCAGCTTGGTCGCATCAGGCAATCCCAGGCCAGCCGCAGGCTCGGCCGCAGCGGCGTGTTGTAACCGTTGCGTACGTTGTTCTCGCGGTTGGCGCCCACGGGAATGTCCACCGTCAGCACGAGTGTGTCGTAGCCGGCGAGCGCAACGCGTTCGACCAGTTCGGTAATTGCCTGTGCATCGCCGGGCAGGTACGCCTGAAACCAGGTCGTGGCGCCGGCTGCTGCGCGTACTTTTTCCAGCCGCGTCAGCGATGCCCCGCTGAGAATCATCGGTATGTTGCTCGCCGCTGCTGCAGTGGCGAGCGCGGTGTCCCCCTGGAATCGTGCCAGTGACGTGCCGCCCATGGGTGCAATGCCGAACGGGCTGTCATAAGTCCGGCCGAACAACGTGGTTTTCTGCGACCGTTGCGAAACATTGATCAGCATGCGCGGCACCAGCGCGAGATCATCAAATGCCGAGCGGTTCCAGGCCAGCGACTTGTTGCGCTCCACGCCGCCGGACACGTAGCCGAAAATCGGTCGCGGGATATAACGTTTTGCGGGGGCCTCGAAATCTTCCAACGCAAGCATCAGACGCAATGCGGATGGCGCGGCGGCGCTGGTAATCTGCGGCGTTGCGCGGTCGGCAGGGGAAAGGGGTTT
>JAOUIN010000289.1 GCA_029883965.1 Betaproteobacteria bacterium | reverse complement strand
CCGCCGATGCGCTGGTTGTATTGAAGTGACCGCACCGTTCCAAACCCGCATCACCGAGCTCTACGGCATCCGCCTGCCGGTCATCGCCAGCGGCCTGATGTGGCTGGCGGAACCGGTGTATGTCGCCGCGGTGGCACGTGCCGGGCTGATCGGCTTCATGACCGCCGCCAGTTTTTCCGATCCGGCGGCATTGCGTGCGGGGATCCGGCGCTGCCGCGAATTGAGCGAGGGCAAGCCCTTCGGCGTCAACATCATGATCCGTGTGAGCCGTGACGGCACCGACCGCGTGACACCACTGATCGATGCCGTGATAGACGAAGGCGTGCGCTACGTCGAAACCGCCGGCAACAATCCCGAGGCCCACGTGAAACGGCTGAAAGACGCCGGCATCATCGTGCTGCACAAGGTGCCGGGTATCCGTTATGCGAAAAAAGCCGAGTCGCTGGGCGTGGACGCCGTCACCGTCGTCGGCGCCGAGGCCGGCGGACATCCCGGTGTGGAACCGGTGGGCACCATGGTGATGGCCGCGGCTGCAGCGCGCCAGATCCGGATTCCGCTGATCGTTGCCGGCGGCATCGGCACCGGCGAACAACTGGTCGCGGCACTGGCGATGGGGGCAGACGGTGTCGCGATGGGAACACGCTTTCTGGTCTCTGAAGAAATCTGGGCACATCGTCAATACAAAGAGCGGCTGGTGGCCGCCGGCGAAACCGACACCGCACTGCTGCTGCAGACCATGCGCAACACGCAGCGTGCGCTCAAAACAGAACATGTTGCGATGATCCAGGACATCGAAAAAAAACAGGCCGGCGATACCGCCGCATTGCTGCCGCACATCATGGGCACGCTCGCCCGCCGGGCCTACGAAACCGGCGAGTTCGAGAAGGCGATGCTGTCTTGCGGACAGGGCATCGTCTTCGCCGATAAAATCGAACCGCTGGCTGCAATTGTCGATCGCATCGAAACTGAGGCGATCGCGGCAATGGACCGGCTGCACAGCCTCTGCCGCGGGCAACCACCCTCTGCTACCGGATCTCAAGGGAGTCCCAATGAAAAAACATAACCTATTGATTTTATTTATATTTTTATGCCTCCCATGGAGCGCCGCACAGGCCCAGGGCTTTCCCAACAAGACCGTGCGCCTGATCGTACCCTTCGCCGCCGGCGGCAGCACCGACATCATCGGCCGGCTGCTCGCGCAAAAACTGGGTGAAGCCTGGGGGCAGCAGGTCATCGTCGACAACCGGCCCGGCGGCAGCACCGTGATCGGCACCGACATCGTCGCCAAATCAGCACCCGATGGCCACACCCTGCTGGTGACACCTGCCCCGTTCACCATCGTACCCAGCCTGCTGAAGAAACTGCCGTACGATCCAGCGCGTGATTTCGAACCCATCACCCTGATCAACACCACGCCGCTGGTCGTGGTGGTGCATCCCGGCGTGCCGGCGAAGAACGTCAAGGAACTCATTGCGCTGGCCAGGGCAAAACCCGGCGTCATGAATTTCGGTTCTTCCGGCAGCGGCGGCTCGAATCATCTCGCGGGTGAACTGTTCAACGCCATGGCCAACACCAAAATCGTGCATGTGCCGTACAAGGGCAATGCGCCGGCGCTGTCGGACCTGCTTGGCGGGCACGTGGACATTGTGTTCAACGGCCTGACCTCGGCATTGCAGTTCATCAAGTCCGGCAAGCTGCGTGCGCTCGGCGTCACCAGCCTCAAGCGCACGCCGGCACTGCCGGATCTGCCGACCCTGGATGAATCAGGGCTCAAGGGCTTTCAGGCCGTGGCCTGGAACGGCCTCACCGGCCCGGCACGCATGCCCAGGGCCGCGGTTGAAAAAACAGCGGGTGACGTCGCACGCATCATGCGTGCGCCGGATCTGGCTGAATACCTGAAGCGCGAAGGTTCGGATCCCGTCGGCAGCACCACCGCCGAGTACGCGGCTTTCCTCAACGACGAGATCGCCAAATGGAAGAAAGTCATCGCCCGCGCCGGCATCACATCACTATGAGGAGTGCCGCATGAGCATCAAAATCACCCGTGAAGACGGTATCGCCACCATCCTGCTCGACCGTGCCGACAAACTGAATGCGCTGTCCGGCGAGATGTACCACGATCTGGCCGATGCCTTCGCCGAAATGAATACCGATGACGACGTGCGCACCGTGGTGCTGACCGGCGCCGGGCGCGCCTTCTGCGCCGGCGGCGATGTCGGATCAATGGGCGGATACGACGTGGTCAGCGGGCGCAAGCGCTCCAAGGGTCACCAGAAAATGATCATCAACCTGCATCACCTCGAGAAACCGGTGATCGCCGCCGTACGCGGCCCGGCCGCGGGCATCGGCGCGAGCATGGCAATGGCCTGCGACCTGATCGTCGCCAGTGAAACGGCATACCTGCTGATGGCGTTCAAGAATGTCGGCATCCCGCCGGACGGCGGTGCGATCTATTTTCTGACCCAGCATCTGGGACTCGCGCGCGCCAAGGAAATCGTCTACAGCGCACGCAAACTGCCCGCAGCCGAGGCCCGGGACATGGGCCTGATCAGCAAAGTGGTGCCTGATGATCAGCTCGAATCGACCGCGCTCGCATTGGCACGCGACATCGCCGGTTCAGCCACCTACGCACTGACGCTGGCCAAGCGCATGTTTCAGTACATGTACACGCCGACGCTGGAACAGCTGCTGGAAATGGAAGTCCTGGCGATCAGCGGCGCGCGCATGACCCATGACCATGTCGAAGGCGTAACTGCATTCAAGGAAAAACGCAAACCACAGTTCAAAGGCAGATAAGCTGCACACATAAAAAGAATTGCACAGGGGAATTTCGGGATAGACGCTACAACCCTATGACGACCTGGACCAAACGGAACCTCGCTGAGATCCTCGCAGCCACGGCTGCAAAGCACGCGCAGGATGAAGCACTGGTGATTGCAGGACAGCGGCTGACCTGGGCCGAATTGCGCGACAACGTGCGCGAGGTTGCGCATGGCCTGCGCGCGGCGGGCATCGGCCATGGTGACCATTTGGCCGTGTGCATGGGCAATTCGCTGGAATGGGTGATTTTCTTCTACGCCGCGGCCAGCATCGGCGCCGTGACCGTGCCGGTGAACACCCGCTTCAAGGCCGACGAAATGCTGTATTGCCTGAAACAGGCGGACGTCAAACTGCTGTTCGTGGCTGACCGTTTTCTCAACATCGACTTCATCGCCATGCTGCGTAGCATCTGCCCGGCGCTGGACCGGACCCTGCCCGATCCCGGCCTGCCGCTGCTG
>JAOUIN010000288.1 GCA_029883965.1 Betaproteobacteria bacterium | reverse complement strand
GCTTCACTGGCGCCGTTAACCTGCTGCTCGACGCGCACGGCGCGCACGGTGCGGCCTTTGGCGGATTTGCCGATGATTTCCGCAGCGCGTGCTGCGACTTCAGTGGCAGTGGCGGCTTTTTTGATCAGACCTGCCTTGCCGCGGCCACCGGCGGTGATCTGCCCTTTGACGACCCACGGTCCCGGCGGCAGTGCCTCCGTTCCTGCGGGGTCGGTCTGCAGGCAGCCCTGCGGAATCGAAATGCCGTGATGCGCGAGCAGCGTCTTGGCGTCGTGTTCAAGTAAATACATGATTGAATTCTTATTTCTTTGTTGATTTCCGGTTGATGAACGCCGCCATCATGCGTCGCGGCTCATCGGTGCTGCGTGCTTCGACACAGGCGCGGATGCCCGCCTGTATCGCGTCCTCGAGCGGCAGGCGTTCCCAGTCACGCAGCAGCGCTTTCTGCAATCGCATGACCCGCGGGCCGCCGCGCAGGATGGAATCGATCCAGCATTCCACCCGGGCGTCGAGTTCCGCAACAGACACCATGGCCTGCAGGAAACCGATGCGGTGCGCCTCCGCCGCATCGATGATGTCGCCGGTATACACGAGTTCGGTCGCTTTTCCCCAGCCAACCAGCCGTGGCAGCAGCGCGGCTTCCATTCCCGAGGGTATGCCCACGCGGACTTCGGGCATGCCGAATTTTGCCGTGTCCGCGGCGACCCGCAGATCGCATGCCGCCGCGAGCTCCATGCCGAAGCCCAGGCACCAGCCATTGATGCGCGCAATCACCGGCACCGGCAGTGCACGGATCGCAGCGTTGGCCGTGTGGGTGAGGGTATGTTCGGTTTCGGCGCCGGCGGCATCGAGATCCTTCATTTCATGGATGTCCGCGCCGGCAATGAAGGATTTGTCGCCGGCACCGGTGATCACGACGGCACGCAGCCGGTCATCGCCGGATAGTTCGCCGAACGCCGCGGCAATGGCACGTTTGCCGGCCATGCCCAGTGCGTTGCGGCGGGCGGGATTGTTGACGGTCAGCCAGGCGATGCGACCGGCGTCGCCGCGGTCATCGATGCGTTTGAGCAGCAGGTCGCTGTCGGCGCTCATGCCGCAGACCCTGATTGCCGGGCTTGTGCCTGTTCATGGGACACGGTCGGTGCGACCAGTCGATACAGGGCGCGCCGCGTATTGCTGAACAGCGAGCGCATTTTTTCGGTCCACGGCGTCTTGCGCGCCTGCAGTGCCGCCGGGCTTTCCCAGACATCGGGACCGGCCAGTTCGTAGGCGGTCAGGTAACGCGGGCCGTCCGCGCCGCCGCCATGGATGCCGGTAGACATATAGCGTCGCGCACGAAACACGCCGGGGATGGCGGCGCAGCGCGGCAGGTGTTCCCTGTCGTACCAGTCGTTGTATTCATCGACAATGTGGTCAGGGATGTCGGTGTGCACGATATACATCCATGGCGCATCGGGTGCGGGCGCGTTGCCGACTGTGCACATCAGCTTGAAGTTCATGCGTTCGCGCTGGTTGCCGTAGAGCTTGCGCATGCGTATGGACCACGGCGTCGGACGGGTGACGATGCTCTGAAAATGCGGGCCGGCTTCAACACGCTCATCCGCCGTTTCATACCAGGCGAGGTAGCGGATGTCTGACTTCTCAGAAAAATAGCGCCGGGTTTGCACGAATCCGGGCATCGCCGTCAGCTGCGGCACATGCTCGAGGTTGTACCAGTCGTTGAATTCCTCATCGTGCGCAGCGGCGACGTCAAGCCGGACCGTGATCAGTCCGGCGGCCTGCGGTGCGGTCATGCCGGCACGTCGAGGTCGACCAGCGGGCCGTACTGCTGGCCGCCGAAGACATCGCCGTCATCGATATCACCGGAGATCACCGGACGCGGAATCGTGATCTTGATCGCGGTTGCCGCGTCGTAATTGATGATCGCGACGACTTCGGGCTTGAGGCGGTAGGTCTTGGCGAACCAGTCGGCATTGATGGTTTTTGCATCGCGCACTTTTTCATACGTCGCGCGGTCCTTGAAAATCACGTCGAAGGTCAGTTCGAACGGTCCCGAGTTCTTGCTCCGTATGAGTTTGGTGACCTGCCAGAGTTTGGTCATGGCTCAGACTTTCTCGTAGCCGATGCGGAACATTTCCAGCGGCGAATCGGGCTCGACGACATGGTTCATGTTGAAGCGGTAGCTGGCTCCCTTGTCGATTTCCGCAGGCGAGTAGGGGAACGCGACCGACGTGATCAGTCCGGTCCATTCCGGTACCGGGTAATGCACGGCGATGTGGCTAAGTGATTTGGCCAGTGAATTGGCCAGCTTCTGGTTCGGTGCGGTGATCTGGAACAGCAGACCGACTTCGTGGCCGATCGACATGTCCGGCTCGAGCACACCCATGGCCGCATTGCGGCCGAACTGGCGCACGTCGAGGCGATACTGGCTGTCGATGGCGTCGCCCATGACGGCGCGAATGCGGTCGCGGGCGGCAGTGACCAGGTTTTCCAGCCAGTGGTCGAACTGGCGCAGGATGATGGGGTCGCGCACTGAGCCGATGACGATGCTCTGGTAACCGGCGAGTTCCGCGCCTTCGAGCTTGATGGTGTAGCGGTCAGCCTTCTTGAAGGTGCTGCCGGAAACCTTGACCGCCCGGTCTGACACCGCCTCGTAGCGTGCGTTGACAGTGTTCAATACGCCCGAGGGTTCGACCAGTTCGTACGGCGTCGAGTTTTCATACAGGTTATGCGAGGCCACACTGGCCGGATCGCAGCGGTAATCCGGATTCGGCGGTTCGATGATGAAATGGTCGTCGGTGACGATGGCGAAATTGCAGTCCGGGTACTTGCGCAGCACCACGCTGGCTGCGCCGCATTCCATGATCTTGGCCATGTGCCAGACGGTTGCGGGATTGAAGCCCTTCATGACCGGCATTGCGGCGAATATGGACGTGTCGCTGGAGCGGCCGGCGATGACCACATCGGCGCCGTTCTGCAGCGCTTCGATATACGGCTCTGCGCCGCACATACCGACGATGTGCGCGCTGCGGTCAATGACTGCTTCATCGAGCAGCGGCGCATTGGCCAGCGGCTTGATGCGGCCTTCCTTCAGGCGTTTCTTCAGATAGGCCTTGTCCTGTTCCGAGGCGATGGTCGCGAGCTTGAAATTCAGTTTTTCCTCGCGCGCGATCTCGAGGGCAATGCCGGCGAGGCGTTCCAGTTGCGCGTCGGTGCCTGCGGTGCAGGCCGAGCCGACGATCACCGGTATCTTTGCTGCACGGGCCGCGATGATCATCAGGCGCAGGTCGCGCTTGCACGCGG
>JAOUIN010000286.1 GCA_029883965.1 Betaproteobacteria bacterium | reverse complement strand
GTGACCCGCGTGCCTTTCAAGGGTTCAGTGAAATTATGCGCCAAACCGGAGCGCCATTCCAACGACGCGGCGGAAAGTCCGTCATCGAATCCGGCCGCGCGTGGATTTTACTTGAAGCTGTATCCGCGACCTTCGAGACGGGTGCCACGCGCCTTGTTGAATGCGTCCGCCCACCGGCTTTTTGTTGATATGCGCGCGTCCGCTGACCGAAGCCGGTAGAATGCCGCCCGCAACATCGGCACATGAATTTCGATGAGCCAGGTTAATCCAATCCAATTACATCAACCCGGGAGAATGTGAATGCATTTGATCAAAATGTCGGCGAAGCTTGCCACTGCAGCGTCACTCGCCGGCCTGCTGGCCGCTGGTCTGCCGGCGATTGCCGCCGAAAAAGCAGCCCAGAAGCCCGTGGTCAGCGAAACCGTGAAAGTGACCGCCGCCGTCAAGGCGGTAGATTACGACAAGCGGCTGATTACACTGCAGGGGCCGGATGGCAAGGCCTTCACGGTCGAGGCCGGCCCTGAAGTCAAGCGCCTCAAGGAAATCAAGGCTGGTGATACGGTTGTCGTTCAGTACACCCAGGCGCTTGCTGCCGAACTGAAAAAGGCCGGATCATCTTCAGGGGTGGCGGTCAAGGAAGATGTCGCGCGCGCCAAAGCGAATGAGGCGCCTGGAGTCAGGGGCATGCGCGAGGTCAGGGCGACCGTGACCATCGATTCGGTGGATCTGAAGAACAACATCGTGACCTTCACCGGCCCGCAGGGCAACGTGAATGTGGTTGCCGTGCAACGGCCGCAGATGCGCGAGTTCCTCAAAACCCTGAAAGCGGGTGACAAGGTTGACCTGACCTTCACCGAGGCGGTCGCTGTTTCGGTCGAGCCGGCCAGGAAGTAATAGCGCCGGGTTTTATCGGTACGGCCGCGGGCAATGAGCCCGCGGCCGTTTGTTTTTTGGCAGAACGATTCGGCAGCATCCGAAGGTTTTCGGGCGCTGCGGCTGCGCAAGACGGCGGATCAGGGTCGTCAGAATGATAAAATAGCGCGGTATACAGTCAGAATTGAAAAGCTGGCCTTATACGTTCGGCTCCTCCAGCATTGCAGAGGGGCCGCATTTTCTGCATCAGGGTCGTTAGCTCAGTTGGTTAGAGCAGGGGACTCATAATCCCTTGGTCGCTGGTTCGAGTCCAGCACGACCCACCAGTACACCACGCAGTGCAAGGCTATGACGTCCGTGATCGCGAATGGCTCTTAAACCGGAGTAAAGGAGGTCAGCATGGCAACGCCTTCAACTGCAGAAAACCCTGTCAAAACGATGATGCGCGCAGGCAAGGTGGCGCTGGGCATGAATGTGCGACTTGCCCGGTCCGGGGACATTGCCAGGATTGCCAAATCGAGTGGGCACGATTTTATTTTTATAGACATTCAACACTCACTGTTCAATCTTGAAACCATAGGCCATATCGCCCAGGCTGCACTTGGATGCGGCATCGCGCCGCTGGTGCGGGTGCGCAGCTGCGATGATCCGGATACTTCGGTGTTACTCGATAATGGCGTGACTGGCATTGTGTTTCCCGACATCAGCACGGCGGAAGAAGCCAGGCGCGCGGTTAGCCGTGCCAAGTTTCCGCCAATTGGCCGGCGCTCGGTCTCCGGCGGTTATGCCATTTTCGATTATCGTCCGATGTCCACTGCCGAGGCCGTGCCGGCCCTTCAGGAAAACACACTGGTGGTGTGCATGATCGAGACTCGCGCCGGCGTCGAGAACATTGAGGCCATTGCTGCGGTCGAAGGTATTGATGTGATCCATATTGGCGCCAACGACCTGCTGACGGCGTTGGGCAAGCCGGGCCAGTTCGGTGATCCGGAAGGTGCGGCGGCAATCGAAAAGGTGATAGCGTCGGCGGTGCGTCACGGCAAAATAGCGGGTGTCGGCGGCGATCGCAATCTGGCGCGACAGATGGAATACATTCGCCGCGGCGCGCGCTTTATCACCACCAACAGCGAAATCGCTTTCATCATGACGGAGGCGACGCGCGTGACCACTGAACTGCGGCGGGCTTTGCAGTCAGCGGATAAATGAATATAAGTAATTGATTTTATTGACATTTTTATTGAGAGGAAGTAGACATGACACAGTTCCTGAAACCGGCATTGGCCGGCATGATCGCGGCAGCGCTGGCGCTGCCGGTATTGGCGCAGGCCGCAGAATGGGCGCCGACCAAACCGATACGCCTGATCGTGCCGTTCCCGCCGGGCGGCAGCAATGACATCGTCGGTCGGCTGGTGGCTGCTGATTTGAGCCCGCTGCTTGGACAACAGGTGGTGGTCGACAATCGCGGTGGCGCCGGTGGCATTATCGGTTCCGAAATTGCCGCGAACTCACAGGCCGATGGCCACACGCTGCTGATCGCGTCGGTGGCATTTGCCTACAATCCTTCGATTTACAAGTCGCTGGTACGTTTTGATCCGGAGAAATCGTTCAAGCCGATCGCGATGATCGGCACCGGACCCAGTGCGCTGACGGTGAATCCGAAATTGGCGGTGAAAACCACCAAAGACCTGCTCGATATCGCGAAGGCCAAACCGGGCACCCTGAACTATGCCACCGCGGGCATCGGCAGTTTCCAGCACCTGAGCACGGAAATGTTTAAATTGCTGGCGAAAATCGATATTACGCACATCCCGTTCAAAGGCGGTGGTCCGGCCATGGCCGACGTCATTGCCGGCAACACGCAGATCACCATGGGTTCTTTGCTGCAACTGGTGCCGCACATCCAGAGCAACCGCTTGCGGCTGCTCGCCGTCGGCAGCGCCAAGCGCAACAGTGCGTTCCCCAACACGCCGACCGTCGCGGAAACCGTTCCCGGTTACGAGGCCAACAACTGGTGGGGCATCCTCGCACCGGCCGGCGTATCACCCGACATCGTGCGCAGGCTCGAAGCGGCGGTGTCAAAAGTGGTGAACACGCCCGAAATGCAGAAAAAGTTTGATTCGCAGGGCGCCGACGCCGAGTACAAGAACTCAGCGGACTACGCCAAATTCATCAAGGCCGAAACGGTCAAGTGGTCGAAAGTCGTACGTGAGGCGGGGATCAAGGCCGAATAAACTCGCAGAGATATGATTTCAGTATCGCCCTTTGAACTTTTCTGGAGGAATCAATATGTCGCATGTGATACGTATTCATCAAATTGGCGGGCCCGAGCAGATGCGCTGGGAGGAGGCCGCTGTCGGTGCGCCCGGACCCGGCGAAGTCCGGGTCCGCAATACTGCGGTCGGCTTGAATTACATCGACACCTATCACGGCTACGGACTT
>JAOUIN010000287.1 GCA_029883965.1 Betaproteobacteria bacterium | reverse complement strand
GCCGAAACCGTGCAGCGTCTGGTGACCCCCCATACCGGCAAGCAGAAAGACTTCGGTGATGTGCAGCGCGCGCTTGAAGCACTGGAGGGCGCTTATCGCGCACTCGGTTATGGCGTGGTCCAGGTGCAATTGCCGGAGCAGGACATTACGCGCGGCGTGGTGCGTTTCAACATCGCGCAGCCGAAAATCGGCAAGGTGACTGTCGAAGGTAACGAGCATTTCAGCAGCGACAACGTGCGCCGCTCGCTGCCAAGCGTGAAGGAGGGGGAGACGCCCAACTCCGATGAAATTGCCCGTAATCTGCAGCTCACGGGGGAGCATCCGGTCAAGCAGACCAGCGTGCTGTTGCGCTCGGGTGCAAACGAGGGGCTGGTCGACGTCAATGTGCGCGTAAAAGACGAGAAACCGTGGCGGCTCGTGGGCACGCTGGACAATACCGGCACGTCCGAGACCGGCGAATTGCGTCTGGGTATCGGCTACCAGCACAGCAACCTGTTTGACCGCGACCATGTGCTGTCACTGCAATACATCACGTCGCCGACCGATCTGGATCAGGTTTCCATTTATGGCGCCGGTTATCGCATTCCCTACTACCGCCTCAACAGTTCACTCGATGTGTACGCCGGTTATTCGAATGTGGATTCCGGCACGGTCGGGAATCTGTTCGCGGTCAGCGGCAAGGGTAACGTTGCCGGAGGTCGCTGGAATTATTATCTGCCGAAGTGGCAGGATGTCGAGCACAAGGCATATCTGGGACTCGATTACCGCGCATTCCAGAATAATGTGACGCTGGGCGGTGTCGGGTTCGTGCCTGATATCACCATACGTCCCGCCTCGATCGGCTATGCCGGCCTGAAGCGTTTCACCGCGAGCCAGTGGGCTTTCAACGGAGCGATTTCGTCCAATATCCCCGGCGGCAACGACGGCGAGCAGCGGGATTTTGACCTCACACGATTTGGCGCGACGGCAAATTACAACATCCTGCGTGCCGGCACGAGTTTTGCGCATGCGTTCAGTAACGACTGGCAGGGACGGATTGCGTGGCAGGGGCAGTACACCGATGACCTGTTGATTCCCGGTGAGCAGTTCGGCATTGGCGGACCGGATTCCGTGCGCGGTTATCTGCCGCGTGAGGTCGCCAATGACAAGGGATACTCGGCCCAGCTGGAGGTGTTTACGCCTGACTTTGCGGCGAAAGCGGGTTTGACCGACAAGTGGCGCACGCGAGTCATCGGTTTTTATGATTTCGGTGACGTGAGGCGCAACAACCCGCTCCCCGGTGAATCGGCAGGCCAGTATCTGGCCAGCACCGGCCTGGGATTACGTCTGTCGTACGGGAAAAGCGTAAATCTGCGTTTCGACGTGGCACAGATACTGAAGGCCTACGGCACCCGCCAGACTGACGACCAGCGCATCAGCGCCAATATCGCCATCATCTACTGACGTCCCGGGCCGCGCCAAACCCTTGATTCCGGGGGTGGTTCCGGTATAATCGCGCCCTCTCGCGCAGCCTGTGGCTGCGCACATCCTTGCCGCACCGTGCTCGCATCACGGGCGGCCAACCAGCCCATAAGGAGACTATAAATGCGACATTACGAGATCGTTTTGATCGTCCATCCGGACCAAAGCGAACAGGTGCCGGCGATGATCGACCGGTACCGCCAGATGATCACCGGTCGCAAAGGCACGATCCACCGCCTTGAAGACTGGGGCCGGCGCCAGCTGACCTACCCGATCCAGAAACTGCACAAAGCGCATTACCTGTTGATGAACGTCGAGTGTGACAACGAGACGCTGCTTGAACTCGAACACGCGTTCAAGTTCAACGACGCCGTACTGCGCCACCTGACCGTCATCATGACCGAAGCAGTCACCGGCCCGTCGCCGATGATGCGGGATGAAAAGTCCCGTTCGGTTTCGAGCAATGACGAGCCGGCCAAGCCGGCGCCGGAGCCTGCTGCTGCGGAGAGCGCGGCCTAAGGGTGAACCGGAACACGGTCAGGTTGAGTGCAACTCTGGCCACGGTTGATCCATTGCGCCATACGCCTGCGGGCCTGCCGGTCGTCGAATTCATACTGGCGCATGCTTCGCAGCAATCGGAAGCAGGGCAGGAGCGGCAGATAGAGTTTGAGATGGCGGCGAAAGCAACCGGCGAACTCGCAATCCGTATCGCGCAGGTCAGTCAGGGCAGCCGGGTCGAGGTGCAGGGATTCCTGAACCGCAAGCATCGCATGAGCAGGCAAGTGGTTCTGCATGTAACTAACATGGATATGATCTAGAAAAGGAAACGCACATGGCAAGATTGGGCGGAAGTGGCGGTAAAGGCAAATTCAAGGGCAAAGGCAAGAAGGACGGACGCAAGGGCAACGCCCTGTTCCGTCGCCGGAAGTTTTGCCGTTTTACGGCCGAAGGCATCAAGCAGGTCGATTACAAGGATATCAACCTGCTGAAAGACTTCATCAACGAGAACGGCCGGATCATTCCGGCCCGGATCACCGGTACGAAATCGCGCTATCAGCGCCAGTTGTCGATTGCGGTCAAACGCGCGCGTTTTCTGGCGCTGCTGCCGTACACCGACCTGCATTGAGAGGGACATCAACATGCAAATCATATTGCTGGAGAAAGTCATCAACCTGGGCACGCTCGGTGATGTCGTTCGCGTCAAAGACGGTTTCGCCCGCAATTTCCTGATTCCGCAGGGCAAGGCCAAACGCGCGACCAAGGCCAGCCTCGCTGAGTTCGAGGCGCGTCGCGCCGAGCTGGAAAAAGCGCAGGCCGAGGCTCTGGTCACGGCGCAGGAAACCGCCGCAAAATATGAAGGCCTGATGGTGCAGATCACGCAGAAGGCCGGTGTCGACGGCAAGCTGTTCGGATCGGTCACCAACTCCGATATTTCGGAGGCGCTGAAAAAACAGGGCTTCGACGTGCCGAAGGCATCGATCCGCATGCCCGAGGGTCCGCTGAAAACGATCGGCGATTACCCGCTGAAGCTGGCATTGCACACCGATGTGGTGGTGACCATCACCGTCTCGGTGCTGGGTGAGGCCGCATAAGGTTGTCAAAAGCGCGCTGAATCAAAAGCGTTTTTTGCGGTATCGAAAAAGGGCTGGCGACAGCCCTTTTTTTTCTGTAGATTGAAAGCGTTTCGCGCTTGGTTGCCGCCGTCGACGGTAATTAATTTATCGTTATAAAACAACAGGTTAAATACACGCGCCGATGGTGCAACTCGTCACACCGCTCAGCAAAGACCCGCAGCTAGAAGCTGCGCGCACACCCCCGCATTCGATCGAAGCCGAGCAGTCCGTACTGGGC
>JAOUIN010000285.1 GCA_029883965.1 Betaproteobacteria bacterium | reverse complement strand
GGCGTTGCCCGACGAATCCTCCAGCACGTAGTCGATTCCACGGCTTTTCAGGTAACTCACCATCACCGTCATGCCGCGGTCCTTGAATGATCCTGTGGGCATCATGAATTCCAGCTTGAACCGCACCGCCGAACCATTCCAGTCGCGTCGAAGCAGTGGTGTGCCCCCTTCGCCCAGCGACACCGCCGCGGCAGCATCGACACCGATGGCCTTCGCGTAGCGCCATACCGACCGTGCACCGGTATCAATATCGCCGCGGCGCAACCCCGTGCCCGGCGTCAGGTTGAGATAGGCGCCGGTATCTCCACACCACCGCGCAGTGTCAACCGGATAGGTAGCCCCGCTTTGAGAATCTACGTAATTCATTGATTTTAAAGTATATTTAATGGCATTGAAGGGAGTGTGCGCTAACTTATATCCAGCTGCAGGCCTCTAATCGCATCCGCAATGACAGCGATCGACACGACAAAAAAAGAAGGCAGGCGCCTCGCGCCTGCCTCGCTGATTGTAGCGCGCCACCGCGACCGGCGGCGGCCTGGCTACTTACTGCGCCGGAGCGGACGCCGGTGCGCCTTCCGCTTTGGGGGCTTTCTTCTGCTTCTTGGCTTTCTTCGGCTTGTCGGACTTGGCTTTTTGTTTCTTCGGCTTATCCGCCTTGGCTTTCTTCGGCTTGTCAGCGTTGGCAGCCGACGCGGGCTGGGCAGGAGTCGCCGGCGACGCTTTCGCCTGGTCTGCCTTCGCCGGTACTGCCGGTTGTGCCGGGGTTGCGGGAGTTGCCGGGGTTGCCGTCTGGGCAACGGCGTTGAATGTCAACGCGGCAAAGCCGGCGGCGAACAGGGTGGTCAGCAGCTTATTCATAATTTCTCCAATTTCTTGATTATCGGTTCGCGTAGTTGCGCGATGCGTCCCGAACTCCTCGGGTCGTATGCCTGTAACGCCGCGACCACCGCTAGGTTGACGAGTGCCCGCAGTGGCAGTGTTAACATCGCGCAGCAATCACCGAACCACGACATCCTGGAGAACGGCAATGGAACTGGACCTCAAAGGCAAACGCGCGCTGATCACCGGCGCCTCCCGCGGCATCGGCTTCGGCGTGGCGCAAATGCTGGCGCAGGAAGGCTGTCACTTGCACCTCGCCGCGCGCAGTCAGAAGGATCTGGATGCCGCAAAGAAGAAAATCGTCGACGCATACGGCGTTAACGTGCAGTGTCATGCGGTCGATCTGTCTGTTGCCGAGAATGCCGTCGCACTGGCACGGGAATGCAGCGATGTAGACTTCCTGATCAACAACGCAGGCTCGATTCCGCAGGGCACGCTTGCCGCACTCGATGACGCGACCTGGCGTCGCGCGTGGGACCTCAAAGTGTTCGGTTTCATTGATATCACCCGCGAGATTTACGCAAAAATGCGGGAACGACGCAGTGGCGTCATCGTCAACGTCATCGGCGCCGCCGGCGAGCGGCCTGTGGCGACCTACATTGCCGGCAGCATGGGCAATGCCGCGTTGATGGCATTTACGCGCGCCCTGGGTGCTGAAAGCCCGGAGTTCAACGTGCGCGTGGTCGGCGTCAATCCCGGCGGCACCGCCACCGACCGTGCCGTGACGCGCCTGCGCGAACGCGCAACGAAAGAACTCGGGAATGCCGACCGCTGGCAGGAACTGGTCAGCAAATCGCCGTTCGGGCGCATGGCGACCGTGGAGGAGATCGGCGCGCTGGTTACATTTCTGTGCTCGCCGTTTTCAGGCTATACCACCGGCACCATCATCACTGTGGATGGCGGCGCGAGCAGCCGGCGCGCCTGAGTCTGGCTCAAGACCTCAGGCCATCGTTTATTTTGCAGGGGCAGCGGGCAACGTGCGATGCACTGCATCGACAGCCTTCAATGCATCGTCATATGCCTTCTGGGCTGCGGCAAGTTTGGCGCTCGCGGCGGCAAACGCCCGCTCCGCGGCGTCGAGTTCGCGCTTGCGCGCTGCGGACTGTTGCTGTGCCGCGGCATGCGCATCACGCGCATTGAGTACATCCTGCTCCGCCAGCCGGGCGTCGTAACGCGCCTGCTCCAGTTCGCTGTACGCCATGCCGGCGCGATATTGGCCCTGCTGCAAAGCGTGGCTGTGATCTTCAGTCAGCGCCGGTACGGGCACGGGCGCCGAACACGCGGCAAGCAGCACAACCGCAGATATCCAAAGGTATCTATTCATGTTCAAAATCCAGTCCGCCGGTCCGCCACTGCCGCCGGCAGGCACTGCACGAATACAGTTCCTGCATAGAGTGTAAACAATCCTCTTTCCTCGCCGGCGGACACGCTATCCCGAATGCGGCGATGATGCCGCCGCATCCGGTCGTCATGCGTAACTCAGGGCACCAGCACCGTGGAGCCGGTGGTCTTGCGCGCCTCGATGTCACGGTGCGCCTGTGCCGCTTCGCGCAACGGATAGCGCTGATTAATCGTGATTTTCACGGCGCCTTCCCTGACCACGTCGAACAGGTCGCGGGTGGCTGCGAGCAAGTCCTTGCGCGCGGCGGTATAGGTCACCAGCGTCGGCCGCGTCAGAAACAGCGAGCCTTTTTGCGCGAGGATGCCGATATTGACCGGCGCCACTGCGCCTGAAGCATTGCCAAAGCTGGCCATCAACCCCAACGGGGCCAGGCAATCGAGCGATTCCATGAACGTGTCCTTGCCGACGCCGTCGTAAACCACCGGCACACCCTTGCCCTTGGTGATTTCCTTGACGCGCTCGGACAATTTCTCGCGCGACATCACAACCACGTGATCACAGCCGACCTGCCTGGCAATCGCCACTTTTTCGTCGCTGCCCACGGTACCGATCACCGTTGCACCCAGATGCTTCGCCCACTGGCAAAGAATCTGGCCAACACCGCCTGCCGCGGCATGCACGACTATGGTTTCGCGCTTTTTCACCTTGTGGGTGCGCCGGCACAGGTACCAGGCCGTCATGCCTTTCAACATCATCGCCGCCGCGACCTCGTCCTCAATGCCGTCGGGAATCTTCACCAGCCTTGCTGCAGGCCGCAGCAGCACTTCGGCATATGCGCCCATCGGCTGCGCATATGCGACACGGTCGCCCACCTGGAAATCCTTCACCTTGGGTCCGACGGACTCGACCACGCCAGCACCTTCCGAACCCAGCACCAGCGGCAACGGCATCGGATAAAGTCCGGAGCGGTGATAGGTGTCGATGTAATTCAAGCCGACCGCAGTATTGCGGACCCGGACTTCGCCGGGTCCGGGCGCACCGACAGCGGCCTCCTCCCAGCGCATCTGCTCGGGCCCGCCAATTTGATGAATACG
>JAOUIN010000284.1 GCA_029883965.1 Betaproteobacteria bacterium | reverse complement strand
AAATCAATCACAAAAAATTCACCCCGGCCCGTTCAGGCCGACAGCGCCTGCGCCCAATCGCGAGTTTCGATTACATTTTTCACCTCGGCCAGGAACGCCGCCGAGTACGAGCCGTCCAGCGCGCGATGGTCAAAGCTCTGTGCGAGTACCCCCACCGGGCGGATCGCGATCGAGTCACCGTCTTCACCTTCGATCACCACCGCTTTCTTGCGGATGCCGTCGGCCGACAGGATCGCCACCTGAGGCTGGTTGATGATCGGTGCCGTGATGACTGTGCCGAAAGCACCGTTGTTGGTGATGGTGTACGTGCCCTCGGTCATCTCATCGGGACGCAGCTTGCCGGCGCGCGCACGCTGCGCCAGATCGTTGATCTCCTTCGCGATCTGCGGCAGCGACTTGGCCGGCACGTCCTTCACCACCGGTACCAGCAGCCCGTCGAAATTAAGATCCACCGCGATGCCGATGTTGATCCGGCGATGCAGCGCCAGACCTTCACCCTGCAGGCTGGCGTTGAGCTTCGGAAACTTGCCCAGCGCGATCGACACCGCGCGCACGATGAACGGCAGATAGGTCAATGCGAACCCTTCGCGCCGCTTCCATTCGGCACCATGCGCCTTGCGCGCCAGGTCAACGCGCGAAAAATCGGCCTCGACGACCTGCAATACATGCGGGGAAACACTCCAGGATTTCGCCATGTTCTCGGCAACGCGCTTGCGCACGGCCGTAAACGCCACGGTCTGGCCCGGCACTGCCGGTGCCGGCACGGGCCTCGGAGCCGTCGCGGCCGGTATTGCAGTGCTACGCTGCGCGATGAATCCGGTCACGTCCTCGCGCGTAATGCGGCCGTCGCGCCCGGTGCCGGCAATGTCCGCCGGATTCAGGCTGTGTTCGGCAACCAGCCGGCGTACTACCGGCGACAGCCGGTCGGCAGCGTTGACGCGTTGCGACCCCGTGTTTGTGCGGGATGGCGTTGTTGCTGTTGATGCCGCCGGGGACGCCGCCACCGCCTGCTTTACTGGCGTGGCCGCCGGTGCCGCAGTCTTGGCGACACCGCTCTCGCGTATCACCGCCAGCCGCACACCGACTTTGGCGGTCACGCCTTCAGCGACAACGATCTCGGCGACCACACCGGCCACCGGAGACGGGATCTCCGTGCTGACCTTGTCGGTCTCCACGTCGAACAGCGTCTCATCAGCCTTTACGGTATCGCCGACCTTCTTGTACCACTTGGTCACTACGCCCTCGGTTACGGTTTCACCGAGCTGCGGCATGATTATGTCCATTGAATGCTCCTGAAATCTTTTTTTACCGCCAAGATGCCAAGAGCGCCAAGAAGAACAAAGCCCGGTAACTGACAACAAACACACAATAAGAATCGAAAATTATTCATGTTGTTTGTGTTTTTCTTGGCGACCTTGGCGTCTTGGCGGTGAAGATTTCGTCTTGGCGGTAAAGCTTTCGTCTAGTCGATCTTCTCCACAATCTCGCGCACGATGCGCTCGACCGACGGAATCGTGTTGTCCTCGAGCTGGTCGGCGGAAGGCAGCGGGATATGCGGCGTGGTGATGCGGATGATCGGGCCGTCGAGTTCCCAGAAACATTCGTCGGCAATGATCGACGCGATTTCCGCGCCCCAGCCGCACAGCCGCGGGTTTTCTTCCACCGTCACCAGCCGGCCCGTGCGCGCCACTTCGGCGAGTATGGTCACGGTATCCAGTGGCACCAGCGAACGCACATCGACCACGGTGCACGAGATGCCGTGTTCCTTCTCCAGTATTTCTGCCGCCGCCAGCGCCCGGTGCACCATCAGTGCCAGTGCGACGATGGTGCAGTCCTTGCCCTGGCGCAGCACACGCGCTTTACCCAGTTCGTCGACATGTTCGCCGTCCGGCACTTCACCCTTGAACGAGTACAGCGACTTCTGCTCGAACACCAGCACCGGATCGTCATCGCGCACCGCGGCGGCAATAAGGCCTTTGACATCGGCAGGAAAAGCAGGCGCTACGACCTTGATGCCCGGAATCATCATTGCCCAGTTTTCCACCGACTGCGAATGCTGGGCGCCGAAGCGTGAACCCGCGCCGTTGGCGGTGCGGATCACCAGCGGCACCTGCACCTGGCCATTGGTCATATATCGCGACTTGGCAATTTCGTTGGCAACGATGTCCCAGCACACCGCGAGAAAATCCGAAAACATGATTTCTGCGATTGGCCGCAGGCCGGTCATCGCCGCACCCATGGCAGCGCCAAGGATGGCCTGCTCCGAAATCGGGCAGTCGCGCACGCGCTTCGGTCCGAACTGGTCGAGCAGGCCCACGGTGGCCTTGAACACGCCGCCGGCATGCGCCACGTCTTCACCGAGGAACACCACGCGCTCGTCGCGCTTCATTTCCTGCGCGATGCCCGCGGCCACCGCGTCGCGGTAGGTCAGTTCCGCCATGCTGCACCTCCATCGGCCCATACATGCCGGTAGATGCCGTCAAGCGATGGCGGCGCCGATGCCTTGGCCGTTTCGGTCGCGTCGTTGACCTGCTGCATTACTTCACCTTCGATGTCATTGAGTGTCGCTTCGACGATGCCCAGTTCCAGCAGGCGCTCGCGGTAAATTTTGATCGGATCACGCTCCAGCCATTTCTCCAGCTCGCCCTCCGGACGGTATTTCCCCGGATCGGCACGCGAATGGCCTGAGTGACGATAGGTCATGGCCTCAATCAGCGCCGGCCCGCCGCCTCTGCGCGCGCGCTCGATGTATTTCGAGGCCGTGCGATACATCTCATCGGCATCATTGCCGTCGACGACGATTTTCTCCAGCCCGTAGGCTGCAGCGCGGTCCGCCGCCGGATGCTCCACCGCCGTCACTGCACTGATCGGCGTGTATTCCATGTAAAGGTTGTTCTCGCACACAAAAATCACCGGCAGCTTCCACACCACCGAAAAATTCAGCGCTTCGTGAAACGCGCCGATGTTGGTGGTGCCGTCGCCAAAGAAACACACGGCCACCTGCTCGGTGCCGCGGTACTGTGCACTCCATGCAGCACCCGCCGCTACCGGCAGATGCGCACCGATGATCGCGTATGAACCCATCGCGCCCTTGCTTACATCGGTCAGATGCATCGACCCGCCCTTGCCGCCGAGCAATCCGCATTCCCGCCCCATCAGTTCACCCAGCACGCCGGACATCGATGCGCCACGCGCGAGCGTGTGCGCATGGCCGCGATAGGTGCAGAACGTCCAGTCATCAGGCCGCATCGCCACGCCGAACGCGGCGGCAATGGCTTCCTGCCCCAGCGACAGGTGGCTGGTACCCTTGATCAGA
>JAOUIN010000283.1 GCA_029883965.1 Betaproteobacteria bacterium | reverse complement strand
CAGCGAGCCCGGCGACTGGGCCATCCACTGCCACAAGTCGCATCACACGATGAATGCCATGGGCCACAACATTCCCACGATGATCGGCGTCGACCATCGCGGTGTCGCGCAGAAGATCATCGACCTCGTTCCCGACTACATGGTGATGGGTGAGCGCGGCATGGCCGACATGGGTGAAATGGAAATGCCGCTGCCCGACAACACGCTGCCGATGATGACCGGCACCGGTCCCTTCGGACCGATCGAGATGGGCGGCATGTTCAGCGTGGTCAAGGTGCGCGAGGGACTGGCGCGGAACGACTACAAGGATCCGGGCTGGTACCAACATCCGCAGGGCACGGTGTCGTATGAGTGGACCGGCGCCGCGCCCGCGGCACCGCGCGCCCGGCCGCAATCCGGGCGTGCCGCCACGTCAGCGACGCCGGAAAAGGAATTGCGCGCGCGTAAACCGGCAGGAGGACATGGCCATCATTAACGACACGGGTGAACCATGAACCTGATGCTGCCTCTCAGCGTTCTGCTTGCGCTGGCAGCGCTGGCCTACGGCTGCGTGACGTGGCACGGCACGCTGCTGTGCGTGTTCATCGTGGTCGTGCTCGTGGCAGCAGGCGTATTTCTGTTCGCCCTCCTGCGGGAGTTGTGGACCCTGCACCAGATTAAATATATGTAATTGATTTTAAACATTTATTTAAGGGCCTTTATGAAACATTTACTGTTTGCTGCAGCCATCGCCTTAAGCCTGGCTTCGACCGGCACCCTCGCTCACAGCGAGAAGCCGCATGCAAAGAAATACTCGGCACTGCAATTATCCGAGGAGCATGCGTTTGGCAAGGCCGGGGATCCGAAAAAGGTCACCCGCACCATTACCTTCAACATGTCCGACAACATGCAATTCGATCCCTCCCAAATCACCGTCAAGCAGGGCGAAACCGTCAGATTTGTTGCGAAGAACGACGGCAAAATTATGCATGAACTGGTAATCGGAACCATGAAAGAACTCAAGGCACACTCGGAGCAGATGAAAAAGTTTCCGGGCATGGAGCATGACGAGCCATATATGTCGCATGTGGCGCCTGGAAAAAACGAAGAAATCATCTGGCAGTTCACCAAAGCCGGGGAATTTGATTTTGCCTGCCTGATTGCCGGCCATTTCGAAGCCGGAATGGTGGGTAAAATCAAAGTCGTAGCCAAATAAGGAGCTAATAACATGATGAACAGACGCACTTTTGTCACCGCTATCGCCGCTCTGGCAATCACACCACCGGCACTCGCGCAACGGGCTCCGGAAATCGACGTACACCTCAACCCGACGTGAGGATGCTGTGGCGCGTGGATGGATCATCTGCGCGCAAACGGCTTCCGGGTGAAGCCGATCCCTGTAGAAGACACCGGAACCATACGCCGAAAGTACGGCATCCCTGACGCACTCGGCGGCTGCCATACCGCGGTGATCGACGGCTACGCCATCGAGGGCCATGTGCCGGCGCGGGAAATCAAGCGCCTGCTCGCCGAACGGCCCAAAGCGAAAGGTCTTGCGGTCCCGGGCATGCCCGCCGGCTCGCCCGGCATGGACCAGGGCCCGCACCGCCAACCATATGACGTGCTGATCGTGCACGATAACGGCCGCCATTCCGTTTACAGCAGCTACCGTAATTAACTTTGACTGTCACCAAAAAGGAATCATCATGAAACTCAGAATGATCATGGTGCTGGCCGCCTCTCTGGCGATGCCCGCACTTGCGAATGCCACAAGCCATGACGCGATGACCGACGCGGAAGTCCGCAAAGTCGACACCGAAACAAAAAAAATCACCTTGCGCCACGGGCCGATCCAGAACCTCGGCATGCCGCCTATGACCATGGTGTTCCAGGTCACGGACCCGGCAATGCTGGATCAGGTCAAGGCCGGGGACAAGATCAGGTTCAATGCCGACAAAGTTAATGGTGCATACGTCGTAACCCGCATCGAAAACGCAAAGTAATCGCCGCAGCACCGACGCATTTCAATCAACGGAAAAAAGGAGAGGCCATGTACGGATTCAGCATCACCCTCAACACACCATTCGAAAAAACCGTCAGCGATGTGACCGAGGCCCTGAAGAAAGAAGGTTTCGGCGTGCTGACTGACATCGACGTCAAAGCCACACTCAAGGCAAAGATCAACGTTGACCGCAAGCCTTACCGCATCCTCGGCGCGTGCAACCCGCCGCTGGCGCACCGGGCAATTGGCGCCGATCCTGACATCGGTCTGCTGCTGCCCTGTAACGTCGTGGTCCGCGAGGAAGAAGACGGCAAAGTCTGGGTAGGTTTCATGGACCCCGATGCGGTCCTGAAACTTGTGGACCACCCCGACGTCCACGCACTGGCCAAGGAAGTGAAAGCGAGTTTGGAGCGTGTGCGCGACAGCCTGAAAGCTGCAGCCTGATCACCTGCCGTCCACTTCGAACAAGCAGTTGATTTGGATCAACATGCGCAAGAATCCAGGCCCTGAGAATATGGCGTATGGAAAGGACCGGCAGAGGGTGTTTTAGCATTACGCGACTGGCCGCCATAGCGGTTATGTTGCTGTTGATCCCGTTGGCAGCATTCGCGGCCGGAGTCGGTTCAATGGCGCACACTGATGCATCGCCTGGATTGTTGGGCGATCACCACGCGAGCATTCTGCCGGATACCACAGAAGTTCACGGCGCTCCGGCAGAAGAACCACTGCATTGTCATCTCCGGACCGCGCATCCTCAGGAGTGCGGGCTCGCTGTGGCGATGACTAAAGACGACCTGCCAACCGATGCGCTGCATGATATTTCCGTGTTCGCATTGGAAACGAAAGTGCACATGCCCATAGTTTGGGCGCGTGTCCCCATCCCCGAACGTTCCCGCTTCATTCTCTTCGGCAACTTCCGCAGTTAGTTCGCCATTCGCACCTTACCGAGGACAATCCCCGGCGAGATGTGACGGGACGTTGTCGCCCGTATCCGACTGAATTTAGAACAACGCAGCAGCTATTTTTCAGCTGCATGCGTTCACCAATCGAAAGGAACTGATGATGAAACCGGAAAATTTTCGCAAGGCATTGATCGCTGTCGCATTGATCGGCACAACCGCACTCGGCACCGCCACAATCGTTAACGCACAGCAAGGGGGTTATGGCATGGGCCCTGGCATGATGGGCAGCGGCGGTTCCGGCCCGGGCACCGGACCGGGAATGATGAGCGGCGGCGGCTACGGCCCGGGCGCCGGTGGTGGTTACGGTCCCGGCATGATGGGTGGTTACGGTCCCGGCATGATGGGCGGCTACGGGCAGGGAATGATGGGTCCCGGCATGATGGGCGGCTACGGGCAGGGAATGATGGGTCCCGGCATGATGGGCGGG
>JAOUIN010000041.1 GCA_029883965.1 Betaproteobacteria bacterium | reverse complement strand
ACGCGATTGCGCGGGTTCAATCTCCGGTGGCAGGAACTGGATACCCTGTGGGACGTGGACCGGCCCGAAGATGTGCTGCGTCTGCAACGCTCGGGGTTGCTGCCTGATGCGCCGGTACCCGGTTAAGTACGCGCCGCTGGTGGCGCTTGCGCTGGCCACCGGCGTATGGGCTGCAGCGACGACCATGGTCCCCGTCGCCACGTTTTCGGCATTGCTGCCGGGCACCGCGCTACCGGCGCAATGGGCGCCGCTTGAAACCACCGGCATCACGACACACACCCGCTATACGCTGGTTGCTGATGGCGGCGTGACGGTGGTGCGCGCCGATTCGTCTGCCGGCGCCTCGGGGCTCTCACGTCAAATGCACATCAGTCCGGCGGAACACCCGTGGCTGCGCTGGCGCTGGAAGGTCAACAACGTCATCGCCAAGGCCGATCTGCGCACGAAGGCGGGCGATGACTTTCCCGCGCGACTCTATGTGATGTTCGACTACCCGCTGGAGAAACTGCCGTTCGTCGAGCGCAACAAGCTGCGGCTGGCACGGGCCCTGTTCGATGCCAGGCTTCCCGCAGCAACGCTGTGTTATGTGTGGGATGGCAAAGCGCCGGTGGAAACGGTGGCAACCAGCGCCTATTCCGACCGGGTCAGGCTGATCGTCGTCGAATCGGGTAACGCACGCGTCCGGCAGTGGGTGGATTTCGAACGGAATGTCGCACGCGATTTCCACACGGCATTCGGCGAGGACGCGCCACCGGTCAGCGGCATTGCGATCATGACCGATACCGACAACACCGGCGCCGCCGCCACTTCCTATTTTGGCGATATTTCCTTTTATAAACATAAGCTTGCAGGGCCTCCGCCCGGCGCACCGGTGCCGCGCTGAGGAAATTGTTGTTGCCTTTTGAGGGCCCCTGGGAAAGAATAGCCCCTCATTTTTGCCGGCAAATGCCACGCCAAAACGCTTTATAAATCATGATGTTGAATCGTCTTCGCCGGCCGTTTAACCCGTAATCATCCCGTTGCATGTCCGATCTCTCCAGCATCACCGCGTTCAACAAGACCTCGCCGCAGCTCCCGGTAGATTGGTATTTCGATCCCCGGATTTACGAAATCGAGCAACGTCTGCTGTTCGCACACGGTCCCGGCTACGTCGGCCATGAACTGATGGTCCCGAATGCCGGCGACTATCACGTGCTCGACTGGCGTGACAACGCGCAGGCACTGGTGCGCAACGGCAACGGCGTCGAGCTGCTGTCGAATCTCTGCCGTCACCGTCAGGCAGTGATTCTCAAGGGTCGCGGCAATGCACGGAATATCATCTGCCCGCTGCATCGCTGGACCTATGGTCTGGACGGCAAACTGCTCGGCGCGCCGCACTTTGCCGAGAACCCCTGCCTCGATCTGGCACGCACGCCGCTGTTAAACTGGAACGGTCTGCTGTTCGCGGGCAGGCGCGATGTTGCGCGTGACCTCGCGCGCCTCGGCGTCATGAACGATCTGGATTTCTCGGGCTACATGCTGGACCGCGTCGAGATCGACGAATACACGTGCAACTGGAAAACCTTCATCGAGGTCTATCTCGAGGACTACCACGTCGAACCGTTCCATCCGGGGCTGGGGCAGTTCGTCAATGTATCCGATCTGAAGTGGGAATTCGGCGACTGGTACAGCGTGCAGACCTGCGGCGTCAAGAATTCGCTGGCGCGCCCGGGCAGCCCCGTGTATCAGCGCTGGCATGAACAGGTACTGCACCACGATGAAGGCCGTCAGCCGGGACACGGCGCGATCTGGCTGACGTACTTCCCGAACATCATGGTCGAGTGGTACCCGCACGTGTTGGTCGTCAGCACCATCGTACCGCGCGGGCCGGAAGCCTGCAGCAATGTGGTCGAGTTCTATTATCCGGAAGACATCGCTCTGTTCGAACGGGAGTTTGTCGAGGCCGAACAGGCCGCCTATCGCGAAACCGCCATCGAAGACGCCGAGATCATTGCGCGCATGACCGCTGGCCGGCGTGCACTATGGCGGCAAGGGCGCAATGAAAGCGGCCCCTATCAGACGCCGCTGGAAGACGGCATGGTGCATTTCCACGAGTTCATGCGCCGTGAAGTCGCACCGCATATTTAAATTTATCAATAAAAACAATAGGTTATACAGATCCCAAGCGACGCCGGCCCACACCCGTTTTTTTCTGTGCTTGATTTTCGATTGGCGTTTGTTACCTTTGGCCGCTCAACCCACATAGCCGGACCGTTGCGATGACTCACACGACTCTCGTCAGCGCCGAAGAAACTGCGGCACATCTGAATGATCCGCAATGGGTCATCTGCGATTGCCGTCACGACCTGGCGAATTACAGCGCCGGCTACAAAGCCTATCGCAGCGGACATATTCCGGGAGCACGCTTCCTCCATCTTGATGTCGACTTGTCAGGTCCGAAAACCGGACTCAACGGTCGCCATCCGCTGCCGCATCCCGCCACGTTCTGCCTGCGCCTAGGCGCACTGGGCATCGCCAACGACACGCAAGTCGTTGCCTATGATGAAACCGGCGGCGCGTACGCTGCACGGCTGTGGTGGATGCTGCGCTGGGTGGGACACGCGCGCGTGGCGGTACTCAACGGCGGGTGGCAGGCGTGGACTGGGGCAGGTCTGCCGGTCACTGTCGAGCAACCCGTAGTCGAACCCGTTTCGTACAACGGCCGCCCGCAACCGCAGTTCACCGTTGACGGCAGCCAGGTGCTCGCACAGTTGGATCACCGCGGCACACTGGTGCTGGATGCCCGCAGCGCCGACCGCTACCGTGGTGAAAATGAAACGCTGGACCCGGTGGCAGGCCACATTCCGGGAGCACTCAACCGTTTCTTCAAGCTCAATCTGGATGCCGACGGCCGCTTCAAGACGCCGGCCGCGCTGAAGACTGAATTCGGCGCCATGCTCAACAGCCACACGCCGGAAGGCATCATCCACCAGTGCGGCTCCGGGGTGACGGCCTGTCACAACCTGCTCGCCATGGAAGTCGCCGGACTCTCCGGGTCCAGACTCTATCCGGGCTCGTGGAGCGAATGGGTCAGCGACCGCAAACGCCCGGTGGCCAAAGGCAACGCCTGACCGCGTCCACGCAGGAACACCGCAGGTGACGCAGTTGCTCGCGGATCTGATCCTTGTTGTTCATTTTGCCTTCGTCGTCTTTGTCGTCGGCAGTCTGCCGCTGATCTGGCTGGGAACGCTGGCCGGCTGGAACTGGGTGCGTAATTTCATGTTCCGCAGCCTGCACCTCGCCGCAATACTGTTCGTCACTGCCGAAGCGGTTGCCGGCATCTGGTGCCCGCTGACACTGTGGGAAGATGCCTTGCGCGGCACCACCACCGACAAAAGCTTTATCGCACGCTGGATTCACACCGTCCTCTACTACGACCTGCCGCCTGCAGTGTTCACGCTGGCCTACGTCGCATTCAGCACGCTGGTCGGGGTGACGTGGTGGCGGGTGCCGCCGCGCCGCAGGCAATGAAAAGGGGCGCCGAAGCGCCCCTTTTCATGCCGACCAATCGTCCTACACCAGCGCCTCAGCCCAGATGTTGCGGGCCCAGCCCCAGGCATATGCCGCTTCGGCATTACTGGCGGCACCCGATACGCCACCACTACCTTTAACTGGCGCAATGGTCTTCTGCGCCGCGTCGTAGCGATGCACCGACGCGACATGCATCGCACTGTCGCCGCTGACAAAGCTGTAGCAGGTATTCATCATCATCGGGTCGGCATCGACCGGCTGGCCCTTGATCAGGGCAATGACCGCTGCCGCGCAAACCTTGGCGTGCTGGTTCGCCATGCTGCCCGATTTGGGCATGCCCGGTGCCGACAGCGTACTGTCACCCAGCACATGGACGCCCTTCACCGCAGTCGACTCGCACGTCAGCCAGTCCACGCCGCACCAGCGGTTGTTTGCGGTGATCAGCCCGCTCTTGACCGCGATGTCAGCAGCACGCATCGCCGGAACAACATTGAGCACATCACCCTTCACGTTATCGAACTGCAGCTTGATGGTCATGCCTTTGACATCGACATCGGCAATTTCACTGTTCGGCCGGTAGTCGATCATGCCCTTGTACATGCCGTTCCATGCCGCAAGAAACAACCCTTTCTTGGACGTAATATCCGGATTTGAATCGAGAACGATGATTTTTGATTTGGGCTTGGCTTTCTTGAAATAATCCGCGACCTGGCAAACGCGCTCATACGGTCCCGGCGGGCAGCGGTACGGCGACATCGGAATCTGCAACACATAAACACCGCCGTCGCGCATGGCTTCCAGCTGCTTGCGCAGCGCAATCGTCTGGGCCCCGGCCTTCCACGCATGCGGCACGCGAACCTGCGCATCTGCACTCCTGAGCGCAGGAATCTGGTCGACCATGAATTCGATGCCGGGCGAAACGATCACGCGGTCATAGGACAGTGCGTCGCCACCCGCCAGACGTACCTCGCGTTTCGCCGCGTCTACGGCCACCGCCGAGTCACGAATCACGCGTATGCCGCGCTGACGCAGCCCGTCGTAACTGTAGCTGATGTCGGACATCTGCGCATTTCCGCCCAGCACAAGATTGCTGATCGGGCAGGAAATGAAATGCTGGTTCGGCTCAACCAGCGTCACGTCGATGTCCGGTGCCCACATCTTTACAAACTTTGCCGCAGTCGCACCGCCATAGCCGCCGCCGACGACAACGACCTTGCCGGCACCGCCGGCACCGCCCCCTGCCGCACAACCCGCTACTGCTGTCACACCCGCGGTAGCCGATGCCCACTTCATGAATTCGCGTCTGGATACAGTCATGGCATTCTCCTAGCGCACGGCCGGCGCAGGCGTTGCGCGGCCCGGCGTTACCGAAGCAAAGTAGCCCGAGATCAACTCGAGCTGTTCGTTGGTATAACCCTTGGCATGCTGATGCATGATTGTCGCCGGGCGTTTGCCGTCGCGAAATTCCATCAATTGCTTCAGCAGGTAGTCCCTGTTCTGACCGGCAAGGCTGGGCGGCACGCCGTTGACGCTGCGGCCATCGGTACCGTGGCACGTAAAACAGGTCGCCGCCAGGCTGCGTGCGTGGGTTGAATTCTGCGCTGCCGCGGGCAGCGCCAATCCAAGCGCAAACGCAACCGCAGCAACCTTCGCGGTTAAAACACAAAGACTGCTCATAATGTCCTCCTGGTGTATGGAAACGACGTTCCTGACTATCGAGCGTCCGGCTTGTTTGGCGCCGCAATCGCTCTTCCAGCAACTTGCGGAACTAGTGTGATTCTGGCTTTGATTTAGGTCAAGTCCCTGCCGTTTTCGATTCGTTCCACATGAAAAACCCCGGCATGCCATCGGCACCCGGGGTTTAAACAGAACCGATTCTGCAACGTACCGGTCAGGTCACGCCAACCACGGCCTCTTCGTCGAAAACCAGGCGCACCTGCCCCCCCTCGTCCAGATCGATGGTTACCTTGCCGCCACCGGCAAGCCTGCCAAACAGCAGTTCATCGGCAAGTGCGCTGCGTATCGTGTCCTGAATCAGACGCGACATCGGCCGCGCACCCATTTGCGGATCAAAGCCCTTGTCGGCAAGGAATTCCCGCAACGCCGGCGTAAAGCTGATGTCGACTTTCTTTTCGTGCAACTGCTCTTCGAGCTGCATCAGGAATTTGTCGACAACGCGCAGGATGATTGCGCGATCCAGCGCCTGGAACGAAATGATGCCGTCCAGCCGGTTGCGGAACTCCGGCGTAAACATGCGGCGGATCTCGCCCATCTCGTCGCCGGCCTGCCTCGATGCCGTAAAGCCCATTGACGACTTCGACAGTTCCGCCGCGCCGGCATTGGTGGTCATGACGATGACGACATTGCGGAAGTCCGCCTTGCGTCCGTTGTTGTCGGTCAGCGTGCCATGGTCCATCACCTGCAGCAGGATGTTGAACACATCCGGATGTGCCTTCTCGATCTCGTCGAGCAGCAGCACTGAGTACGGGTTCTTGGTAATCGCCTCGGTCAACAATCCGCCCTGGTCAAATCCGATGTAGCCGGGCGGTGCGCCGATCAGCCGCGACACGGCATGGCGCTCCATGTACTCCGACATGTCGAACCGCAGCAGCTCGACACCCATGACGTAAGCCAGCTGCCGCGCGACCTCGGTCTTACCCACACCCGTCGGACCGCTGAACAGGAAGCTGCCGATCGGCTTGACCGGATTGCCCAGACCGCTACGCGCCATGCGGATGGCAGCAGTCAGCGCCTCGATGGCCTTGTCCTGACCGAACACCACGGACTTCAGGTCACGGTCCAGGGTTTTCAATGCATTACGGTCGTCCACCGACACCGTCTGCGCCGGTATGCGCGTGATCTTGGCGATGATTTGCTCGATCTCGTGCTTGCCGATGACGCGTTTCTGCTTGGACTTTGGCCTAATTTTCTGTGCCGCCCCCGCTTCATCGATGACGTCGATCGCCTTGTCCGGCAAGTGCCGGTCATTGATGAACCGCGCCGAAAGTTCGGCCGCAGCGCTCAACGCCGCAGGCTGGTACTTGACGCCATGGTGCTCCTCAAATCGGGACTTGAGACCTTTCAGGATCAACACCGTCTCGGCCACGGTCGGCTCGGTGACATCGATTTTCTGGAACCGGCGGGACAGCGCATGGTCTTTCTCGAACACGCCACGGTATTCGTTATAGGTCGTCGCACCGATGCATTTGAGCTGGCCACTGGACAGCGCCGGCTTCAGCAGATTGGACGCGTCGAGCGTGCCGCCTGACGCCGCTCCCGCGCCGATCAGCGTGTGGATCTCGTCGATAAACAGGATCGCATGCGGATTCTCGGTCAGCTGCTTGAGCACGGCTTTCAGCCTTTGCTCGAAATCACCGCGGTATTTTGTCCCGGCCAGCAGCGCCCCCATATCGAGCGCATGCACATTGGCGCGCTTGAGTATGTCAGGCACGTCACCCTCGACCACTCGCCGCGCAAGCCCCTCGGCGATCGCGGTCTTGCCCACGCCGGCCTCACCCACCAGCAGCGGATTGTTCTTGCGCCGGCGGCACAGCGTCTGGATGACGCGCTCGAGTTCGTGATCGCGGCCGATCAGGGGATCAATTTTTCCCTCTGCGGCCAGCGCGTTCAGATTGAGCGTGTAGGCCTCGAGCGCGCCGCCCGACTGCGCATCCTGCTCGGCTTCCACCGGCTCGCCTTCGGGCTTGGTCTGCTGCGTCTGCGGCACCTTGCTGATGCCGTGCGAAATAA
Organism: Betaproteobacteria bacterium; assembly: GCA_029883965.1. Lineage (GTDB taxonomy): Bacteria > Pseudomonadota > Gammaproteobacteria > Burkholderiales > SG8-41. The sequence continues at coordinate 6,341 of JAOUIN010000041.1, read as the reverse complement.
AATTGACGACGTCGAGGCGGGTTACGCCCTTCTGGTGCAGGAAATACACAGCATGCGAATCCTTCTCACCGAAAATCGCCACCAGCACATTGGCTCCGGTGACTTCTTTCTTGCCGGATGACTGCACGTGCAGGATTGCGCGCTGGATCACCCGCTGGAATCCGAGCGTGGGTTGGGTATCCACCTCTTCGCCCGCGAGTATCGGGGTATGTTCGGTGACGAAATCGGCCAGCAGCTTGCGCAGATCATCCACATTGGCCGCGCATGCACGCAGCACTTCCGAGGCAGACGGATTGTCGAGCAGCGCCAGCAGCAGATGCTCGACAGTAATGAACTCGTGGCGCTTCTGACGCGCTTCCATAAACGCCATATGCAGACTGACTTCCAGTTCCTGGGCAATCATGACTGTCCGATCATGGGCATGTGTGACCTCAATTCTCTTCCATTACGCACTGTAACGGATGTAGGTGCTGCTTGGCGTACGACTTTACCTGTTCTACTTTGGTTGCAGCAACATCCCGGGGAAATATACCGCATACGCCCATGCCGTCGCGATGCACTTTCAGCATTACCTGGGTCGCACGCTCGCGGCTGAGCGAAAAAAACCGCTGCAACACCGCCACCACAAAGTCCATGGGGGTGTAGTCGTCATTGAGCAGCAGCACCTTGAACATCGGGGGCGGCTTGGTTTTGGTCCGTTTCGCCTCAAGGACGGTGTCTTCGCGCTGCCTGTTTGCCATGCCTGCTGATTGAACCTTAAACGCGCTCAAATATGCCTGTGAACCTGTGTGGAACCTATTGTCGCCGGAATGGGGAATTTTTCAAGTGCCGGAATACACGGGAAAAACGGGCGTAACAGGGCGTTTCCGGCGTGTGCTTGACATTCGCCGGCAAATACCCTAGAAAGCAGTCGGGTGTTGGGGTTCAGGCTTTATCGCAAGACCAGTTTGGCCGACGCGATCCTTGGAACTCGAACAAATCGCGGAGCCCATCCGCTTTTCTATCAAGGTAGGCACTATGGCAACTGGTACTGTTAAATGGTTCAACGACTCCAAAGGCTACGGGTTCATCACTCCGGACGATGGCAGCGAAGACCTCTTTGCGCACTTTTCCGCGATACAGATGAACGGCTTCAAGACACTGAAGGAAGGTCAGAAGGTGTCTTTTGAGGTTACCCAGGGCCCCAAGGGCAAGCAAGCCTCAAACATCCAAGCAGCCTGAAGCTGTGAATTTGCCGCTGGCAGGGTGCTGCCGGCGGCCCTGCAGGAAACAAAGCCCGCATGACCGCAAGGTCTGCGGGTTTTTTTCTGCCGGCAGCGGCCTGTCCGCCGCCCCGCCAGTGAGGACTCCGCTCACCGGCACGGACAACGATTTATGTGCGAAGCAATAAATGCGATAATTCCGCGACGCACCAGCATGGGAATTACCGCGGGAACTGTTGGCTGGATCCTGCCCAGGGGTCCCTTCGGGACGCTCCTAACGATCGCCCGCACGGGTCGATCACCACACCGAACAAATTCGAACGGAGATGAAGAATCATGACTGAAAAACTCGACCTGCTCAAAATCGCGCAGGAAGAACAGGATGGCGACCTTTTCAAGCTGCTCGACGGCATTTACAAGCGCTCCAAGGTCCAGCCCCGCGGCATCAAGGACGCGATCATCTGGGAAGGCGGCAATTCACACGGCGACGTCAAGCCCGTGGCCCACGCTTTCACCGATATGTTCGCGCTTAACGGCACGCTGATGGCGCTTGACGTGCTGGGGCTGCCTTTCCTCGGCGTACCGATGATGGCGCAGTTCCGCCACGACACCAAGCTGGCCTCACTCGAATGGTTCGGCAAGCTCGATTACACCGCGCTCAAATGGTCGACCGCCGGCGATTTTATGGTCAACGACAACGGCAAGAAGGTCGTCGTCGCCGGCAAATCCGCCAACGCGCCGCTGCGCACCGCTGCCGGCGTTTATTGCAACGTGCGCCCCTACGGCACGATCACCAGCGTGCGTTTCATGCCAGGCCTGCCTTATTCGCAGGACAAGAAGAAATTCAGTGTCGACCGCGCCACCGGCAACATCCATTCGGAAATGAATACTCCGGGCATCCGCATGGCATTCGCAGCACGGCTGTTCCTGAAAATGGTGCACGAAACCGGCCAGATCGGCCGCGTCGCGACCAAGCCGACCCAGGCCCAGGAAGATGCGATCAACGCCGGCATCATGCGCTGGCTGTTGCAGGGCACGAAGTTCCAGTTGAAGCGCCAGTACACCGTCGATGCCTATGAGGAACACAAGGCCAACGTCGATGCCATCGTTGCGGTGCTGCCGAAGGACTTCAAGGCGGGCATGGAAAGCTGGGGCGGCGAGATTTACGAGCATATTTCCGACACCAACTTCGGCCTGCTGCTGCATGACATGATCGAGCAGCGCGGCGCCATCGTTTACGCGACCGACCTCGACGGTGACCGCCTCACCGACCTGATGGCCGATGCACCCGACGTGCTGCGCAAGTGGGGGCAGATGGTGCTGGACCACGCGAAGACCGGCAAGAAAATGCAGGACGTGTGGAAGGAAATGGGCTTCACCATGACCAACGGCAAGGACATGACCAGCGTCATGTACCGCATGGAAGGCGCGCCGATTTTCGAGCAGACCCTGGGTTCGGCTGATGCGATGCTGCTGCGGTTGCTGGCCGGAGACGAGACAGTTGGCGGCGAGAAGCAGCCGTACGACCCGCGCATCCATTTCGTGCTGATCAACGAGGCCTACAAGGCGGCGAATCCGGGCAACACCGAGCTCGCCAAATGGCTGGATGCGCAGCTGGCCACCTTTGACAAGATCTATGGCGGCAAGCGCCCCCGTTATATCGACGGCTACAACCAGCTCAAGGCCGCGATCAAACCCTGGGGCAGCAAGTAGGACCTGGTTGCATCAGGACCTGAACGGCAGCAACTGACAACGCCCGCATCCAGCGGGCGTTGTCTTTGGTTCCATCGGTACCGCAGAAGCCGCGCGGGGAACTTGCTGCCTGGCGTTTCTCGCATTGCCACATAACCGCATTTCACGCGGTTACGACTGGATTTCAACTGGTGAAATCCCTAGGTTTGCTCATGGTTGGACTTTTCCGTATGCTCTGTATAATGCATTGCAGCATTAGACATGATATTAATTTTCATAATGTGAAAATTTGATTTCCTTATAGGAAAGGAGTGCGCCACATGACCAACCAAACACTGCCCGAAGGCATCGAGATTCTTGGTCCGATGTCGACCGGTTACGCCGAAATTCTGTCTCCACAGGCGATTGCCTTTGTGACCAAACTGTCACGCAAGTTTGAAAACCGCCGCCGCGAATTGCTGGAACTGCGGATCAAACGTCAGGCCGGCTTTGATGCCGGCAAGTTGCCGGATTTCCTGCCGGAGACCAAAACGGTTCGCGAAAGCGACTGGACCATCGGCGCCGTGCCTGCCGACCTGCAGGACCGCCGCGTCGAAATCACCGGCCCCACCGATCGCAAGATGGTCATCAACGCCCTCAATTGCGGCGCCAACGTGTTCATGGCTGATTTTGAAGACTCGAATGCGCCAACGTGGAGCAACATGATCGAAGGCCAGATCAACATGCGCGACGCCATCCGCCGCACGATCACCTTCCGCAGCCCCGAAGGCAAGGACTACGCCCTCAACAGCAAGACCGCGACGCTGCTGGTAAGGCCGCGCGGCTGGCACCTGACAGAGAACCACATGCTGGTCGACGGTGCACCGGTCTCCGGCGCAATCTTCGACTTCGCACTCTACTTTTTCCACAACGCGAAAGAATCGCTCGCGCAGAATACCGGCCCGTACTTCTACCTGCCGAAAATCGAAAGCCATCTGGAAGCGCGGCTGTGGAACGACATCTTCGTGATGGCACAGCGGGAAATGGGCGTGCCGCAGGGCACGATCAAGAGCACCGTGCTGATCGAGACTGTGCTTGCCGCATTCGAAATGGATGAAATCCTGTACGAACTGCGGGAGCATTGCGTCGGGCTCAATATCGGCCGCTGGGACTACATCTTCAGCTGCATCAAGAAATTCCGTTCGAACAAGGATTTCTGCCTCGCCGACCGCAGCCAGGTGACTATGACCGCGCCCTTCATGCGCGCCTACGCGCTGCTGCTGATCAAGACCTGCCACAAGCGCAAGGCGTTCGCCATGGGCGGCATGGCCGCACAGATACCGATCAAGGACAATGCTGCGGCCAACGAGGCGGCGCTCGCCAAGGTGCGCGTCGACAAGGAACGCGAAGCCACTGACGGCTGCGACGGCACCTGGGTAGCCCACCCCGGACTAGTCGGCCTCGCCAGGGAAATTTTCGACAAACACATGCCCAACGCCAACCAGGTCAGTCGCCAGCGTCCGGACGTCAATGTCACAGCGAAGGACCTGCTCGACTTCAAACCGGAAGCGCCGATTACCGAAGCCGGCCTGCGCAATAACATCAGTGTCGGCATTCAGTACATCGGTGCCTGGCTCGCCGGCAACGGTTGTGTTCCGGTGTACAACCTGATGGAAGACGCCGCGACAGCAGAGATTTCGCGTTCGCAGATCTGGCAGTGGATGCGCAGTCCCAAAGGGGTGCTTGAAGACGGACGCAAGATCACCCGGGAAATGTTCCGCAGCATGCTGCCCGAGGAACTGGCCAAGGCGCGCAGCGAAATGGGTGAAGATGCCTGGCGCGCCGGCCGCTACGAGGATGCGGCCAAGCTGTTCGATGAGATCACGACCAGTAACGACTATGTCGAATTCCTGACCCTCCCGGGTTACGAACAACTGACCCGCGCCGTCGAAACCCGCGTCGCCGCGTAATTCATCCCGGCGCCGCATAATCAGGCCTTCGCTTTTGCGAGGGCCTTTTTTTTCATACTATCCGGCATGTCCATGGTTGTCCTGCTCAACAAACCCTATGGCGTCATCTGCCAGTTCAGCCCCTCCGGCAAACACAGGACACTGAAGGATTTAGTCCCGCTACCGGACGTTTATGCCGCTGGACGGTTGGATACCGACAGTGAAGGTCTGGTAGTGCTCACTGACGACGGCTTACTACAGCACCGAATCGCAGATCCCCGGCACAAACTGGCGAAAACCTACTTTGTCGAGGTCGAGGGCGTGCCCGACGACGCGGCACTGGTGCCGCTGCGGACCGGCGTCCGGGTGGGCGATTACGTTACCCGTCCGGCCGAAGCTGCATTGACCGCGCCGCCAGACTGGCTCTGGCCGCGCGTGCCCCCGATCCGGATACGCCAGGCGATTCCGACCTCGTGGCTCAAGCTCACCCTCCGCGAAGGCCGCAATCGCCAGGTCCGGCGAATGACCGCAGCAGTCGGTTTCCCGACATTGCGCCTGATCCGTTACAGCATCGGCCCATGGACGCTGGCCGGCATATCGCCTGGAACCTGGAAAACAGCTGATGCGTCAATTCTGCGCGACAACCACACCCGGAACGTGCCCGTTAATGCCGGAACCAGCCATTCATCGCTGTCATCCAAACGCCCTCGCCCGCGTAAAAATTGAAGCCTATTGTTTCCATTGTCTTTTTTCTCGACAAATCTTACGTACAACTGTCAACCGCTTGCCGTTGAGCCCGTTATTGGCGCTGACCGACTGTTTCGGTTAAAGGCCACCTGGCCTGGTTGATCAACCATTAATGAGGAAACCATGAACAAACTGTTTGCTGCCATTATCGCCGCCGCTTTTGCCACCGTGTCTGTTGCCCCGGCCTTTGCCGCGGAAACGAAAAAAGAAGCTGCTGCTAAAGTTGACTGCAAAGATGTAAAGAACAAAGACCATAAAGATTGCGCGAAGGCGAAGAAGTAATTCTTCAGTTTTCGGAAAAGGCAGGGCTCAGGCCCTGCCTTTTTTTCGTCCGTGATTTGCCCGTTGTCATTTATGCGTGCATCGGCTAATGTAGCGCCGCTCATTTGAGCGACTGGCCGATAATCGGCCGGCTGACAGTCCGTCCAGGGAGGAAACATGAAGAAGCTGCTCGCCGCAATTTTCGTGGGAATGTTTGCCGTAGCCTCAGCCTCAGCCGTAATTGCCGCTGAGAAGGCAAAAGTTGACTGCAAAGATGAAAAAAACAAGAACAAGAAAGAGTGCAAGAAGAAATAACCAGCATCCCGAAATACATCAAGGGCAGGGGAACCACCCCTGCCCTTTTTATTTGCGGCGTCATCCCGCCGCTGACGAGACCGATTTGGATCGCTTGCAGGTCAACGATAAAATGTACAAATGACGAACCAGCAGCATCAGTGGAAACCAAACGTCACCGTCGCAGCTGTTGCAGAACAGGACGGCAAATTCCTGC
>JAOUIN010000282.1 GCA_029883965.1 Betaproteobacteria bacterium | reverse complement strand
CAGTTCCTGCTCGCGCGTGCGCGGCGCGATGCGCGACAGGTGCCACAGCGGCGATTCGTCGTCACGCAGCATTTCCACCTGGTGCTGCGCAAAGTAGCCGACGGCGATGCCCTTGTTGAATGTGGCCTCGCCTTTGAGCGGCGGCAGTTCGCCGGCGATGGTTTTGATCAGCGTCGATTTCCCGGCACCGTTGATGCCCAGCAGCCCGTAACGCTGGCCGCTTTGCAGCGAGAACTTGATGTCGCGCACGACCACTTTGTCTGCGGCCCCGTCCAGCGCCTCGGCACGGTAACCGGCATCCACACCTTCGAGCACCAGCAGCGGATCGGGCGCGCGCAGCGGCTCACGGAATTCGAACTGGAACGGTGCCGAAACATGCAGCGGTGCGAGTTCTTCCATTTTCGCCAGCATTTTCATGCGGCTCTGCGCCTGCCGCGCCTTGCTCGCCTGCGCCTTGAAGCGGTTGATGAACGATTCCAGATGAGCGCGCTCACGCTGCTGCTTTTCCATCATGCCCGCCACCAGCACGATGGCCGCGGCACGCTGGCGCTCGAAATCCGAGTAATGCCCCGCGTAACGTTTCAGTTTCTTGTTGTCGATATGAACAATGACATTGACCACGCCATCGAGAAAGTCGCGGTCGTGCGACACGATGACCAGCGTGCCGGGGTAGCGATGCAGCCATTCCTCGACCCAGATGATGGCGTCGAGATCGAGGTGATTGGTCGGCTCGTCGAGCAGCAGCAGGTCCGACGGGCACATCAGCGCCTGCGCCAGGTTCAGCCGCATGCGCCAGCCGCCGGAGAAACTCGCCACGGGCTGCGTCATCTGGTCATGCGTGAAGCCCAGACCGTGCAGCAGCCTTTCGGCGCGCGAATTGACGGTCCAGGCATCGGCATCACTGAGTTCGGCGTAAATCTCGCCGATGCGCTCGCCTTCGTCGGCGGCCTCGGCTGCGGCCAGTTCGCGCTCGAGCCGGCGCAGCGTGGTGTCGCCGTCGATGGCGTAATCGATGGCCGCGCGCTCCAGTGCTGGGGTTTCCTGCGCGACATGGGCGACGCGCCAGCGCGCAGGAAAATCCACGTCACCCTGGTCGGCATGCAATTCCCCGCGCAGCATCGCAAAGATGCTCGACTTGCCGGTGCCGTTGGCGCCGATCAGACCGATCTTGTCGCCGGGATTGAGCGCCACATCTGCACTTTCGAGCAGTACCTTGGCGCCGCGCCGCAGCGTGATGTTGGTAAACCGGATCATGGGGATCTTGCGGCAAAGGGGCGCATTCTACGCAGATTGCCGCGGTCGCGCGCAGGTTCCACTGCCGTCGCGGTAAAATCCGCGGCTACAGCAATCGGAGCCGATTCATGGTGCCCATCTACAAAATCATCGCTGCCGCAGTCACCGCGATCACGCTGGGCGCAACCGCCAGCTGCCAGTCCACCACTTCCGGCGGCGCCGTAGGCGCCGACCGCCAACAGCTGCTGCTGGTGTCTTCGGCCGAGCTCGACCGCATGGCCGCACAGGCCTACAACAAGCTGCAGGCCGAATCTGCAAAAAAAGGCGTGCTCAACACCGATGCTGCAATGACCCGGCGCGTGCGCGCCATCGCCAACCGCATCACGCCGCAGACCCGCGCGTTTCGCGCCGATGCGCCGGGCTGGAAGTGGGAAGTCAACACCATCAACAGCAAGGAACTGAATGCGTTCTGCATGCCCGGCGGAAAAATCATGTTCTACTCCGGGCTGATCAGCCGGCTTAAGCTCAGTGACGACGAAATCGCCATCGTCATGGGCCACGAGATCGCGCACGCGCTGCGCGAGCATTCGCGTGAACAGGTGTCGCAGGCGATCGCGGCGCAGACCGCGATCGGCGTCGGTGCCGCGCTGCTGGGCCTGGGCGACACTTCGGCCAGCGTCGCCAATACCGCGTACGAGGCATTGATTGCCACGCGCTTCAGCCGCAATGACGAAACCGAGGCTGACCGCATCGGACTCGAATTGTCGGCGCGCGCCGGCTACGACCCGAGAGCCGGGGTGACACTGTGGCAGAAAATGATCCAAGCCAACGAGGGTGCCAGCCCGCCGGAGTTTCTAAGCACGCATCCAGCGGGCACCCGCCGCATCCAGGAAATCGAAGCGCTGCTACCGATAGTAATGCCGCTGTACCAGGCAGCGCGGCGCTAGCTAGGTGAAAATGATGCCACTACCCGTACGATCCACGGCGACTAGGGTCGCCGCAGTTCTGTTCGCCATTGGCAGCTCAGCACTCATGGGACCTGCTCCCGCGGTCGCACAAATCGCCCCCAGCGCCGCCGAAGTCGCACGTTACCGCGGCCTGCATGCGGCAGCTCACAGCGGTGACCTTGTCACGATCGACAAACTGGTTGCACAGAAAGCTGATGTCAATGCGCGCGATCCGTATGGCCGGACACCCCTGCACGTCGCCACTTATGCGGGACAGCGAGGCGCGATCCGCGCGCTGGCCAAAGCCGGCGCCAACCTGGAACTGCTCGAAAAAGACCGTTACGACGCCGTGACCATTGCCGCGGTTGCGAACGACGAAAACACGCTGCGCACGCTGCTGTCTCTGGGTGCGAGTGCGAAACTGACCACCAGCCGCTACGACGGCACGGCACTGATCGCGGCCGCGCACCTCGGGCACCACGGCGTGGTCAAGCAACTGATCGCTGGCGGTGCGCCGCTAGATCACGTCAACAATCTGCACTGGACAGCGCTGATCGAATCCATCGTGCTCGGCGACGGCGGCCCACGCCATGTCGCCACGCTGCAGGCGCTGGTCGATGCGGGTGCCAGCCTGCAGCTCGCCGACCGCAACGGCAACACGCCGCTCAGGCTGGCGCAGGCGCGGAACTACCGGAAGATGGTGGAAATTCTGGAAAAAGCCGGCGCGAAGTAGCTGCTGGCACAGCGGCGATGCGCTTCAGCGCACGCCCAGTCGCCACAACGACGTCATTTCCGCGGCGCGCGCCGCGTGCAGCGGATCCGTCGTATCGCGTGCCTTGGGATGATGCGGCCGCGATTCACCGCGGCTCAGCACCTTGAGCCCCGCCGCGTCGATCATCGCCAGCAGTTCCTCGCGCGAGCGCAGGCCCAGGTGCTCGGCGATGTCGGACAGTACCAGCCAGCCTTCGCCGTCGGGCTCCAGATGCGCGGCCAGTCCCGCAATGAACGCGCGCAGCATGCGGCTGCCCGGATCATAAATCGCGCGCTCCACGGGCGCACTGGGCTGCGACGGAATCCACGGCGGATTACACACGATCAGCGGCGCCCGCCCTTCCGGAAACATATCGGCCTTGACGACCTCGATCTGCGCCGTGAGGCCCAGACGTTCGACATTGTCGCGCGCACAGGCCAGCGCGCGTTCGT
>JAOUIN010000281.1 GCA_029883965.1 Betaproteobacteria bacterium | reverse complement strand
AGCCGCCCCACCCCAGTTCATAGTAGGCCCAGAAACTGCCGAGTGCGATACCCAACGTCAGGAACAGCCACGCAACCGTGGCCCACGGACGCGACCAGCGTGCCCACGCGGCGTCGAGCCGGCCGGAGAGCAGTGCGGCGACGGCGAACGCAAATACCACCGAGAAGCCAACGTAACCCATGTAGAGCATCGGTGGATGAATGATCATGCCGGCATCCTGCAGCAGCGGATTCAGATCGCGACCGTCGGGTGCTGCAGGCAGCAAACGGTCGAACGGATTTGAGGTAAACAACATGAAAGCGAGAAAGCCGACGCTGATCAGTCCCATGACGCCGAGCACGCGCGCGACCATTTCATCGGGCAGGCGGCGGCTAAAAATTGACACGGCCACACCCCATCCGGTCAGCATCAGCGTCCACAGCAGCAGCGAGCCTTCATGGCTGCCCCAGGTCGCGGAGATCCGGTAATGCAGCGGCAAGGTCGAATTTGAATTGGTGGCGACGTTGAGGACGGAAAAATCGTTGGCTATGAATGACCAGGCCAGGCAGCCGAAGGCCAGCGTGACACACAGGAATTGCCCTCGTGCGGCGGGGCGCGCCAGCGCGATCCATGCAGCATTGCCGTTGGCCGCGCCCAGCAGAGGCAACGTGCCCTGCGCGAGAGCCAGGCACAGTGCCACGACCAGTGCAACCTGACCGAGTTCCGGAATCATCAGCGCTTCTCCGTGGTTGCTGCCGGTACGACGACTGTTGCAGCCCCCGGCGGTTTGCCTGCATGGGCTTTGGCGAGCGCTTCAGCGGCTTCAGGCGGCATGTAGTTTTCGTCATGCTTGGCCAGCACTTCGCTGGCGGTAAAGCGGCCGTCGGCGCCGAGATTGCCCTGGGCGACGACGCCCTTGCCTTCGCGAAACAGGTCGGGGAGCACGCCGCGATAGGCGACGGGAATGTTCTGCACGGTATCGGTGACCACGAAATTGACCGTCACGCCATCCGGCTGACGCTGGACGCTGCCTGGTGCGACCAGCCCGCCGATGCGGAACGAACGGCCCTGCGGCGCTTCATTGGCCGCAACCTGGGACGGGGTAAAGAAAAAGACGAGGTTTTTCTGGAATGCAGACAGCACCAGCGCCGCTGCAATACCCAGCGCACACAAGCCTGCTGCAACCATGGCGAGTCGTTTGTGTCGGGTTTTCATGAGACCTGTGTATTTGTGTTTTGACGGAGCGAGCGCACCGCAGACAGCCGGCGCATTTTCAGCAGTGCGATTTCAGCGATGATCAGTAGCAGTGTAGCGGCATACGAACCCCAGACATAGAAGGCATAACCGCCCATCACCCAGAAATCATGCCAACTGTTCCAGTTCACTTTGTCGCCTCCGGGAGGTGTTTCAGCCATTCGGCACCCTGCTCACGTTCCAGAATGATCGAGCGTACGCGATGCAGGGCTGTCGCAATCGAATACATCCATGCGGCGAGCGCCATCAGCAGCATGCCTGAAAGCATGGTTGCGGCCATGGTCGGCGCGCTGGTGAGGCTGACTGAGGCACCCTGATGCAGGGTGTTCCACCATTTCACCGAAAAATAGATGATGGGGATGTTCACCACACCAACCAGTGCAAGTATGGCGCCGGCCCGGTCAGCCCGCCGCGTGTCATCGATGCCGGCCTGCAATGCCATGAAGCCGAAGTAGAGGAACAGCAGGATCAGTTCCGACGTGAGCCGCGCATCCCATACCCACCACGTGCCCCACGTCGGTTTGCCCCAGAGTGCGCCGGTCCACAGCGCGACAAAGGTGAACATTGCGCCGGTAGGCGCCAGCGCCGAGACCATCATGTGTGAGAGCCGGGTGTTGAAGATCAGGCCGACTCCCGCCCAGAACGCCATCACGACATAGATGAACATCGACATCCACGCGGCCGGCACATGGATGAAAATGATGCGATAGGCTTCACCCTGTTGATGGTCGGTCGGTGCGACGAAAAAACCGATATACAGACCCGCTGCGCACAATAGCGCGGCCGTCCAGAAAAACCACGGCATCAGTTTTCCGGCAAGCGGATAAAACGTCTGGGGTGCCGCGTACTTGAACACATTGACGCCACCCGCCAGCAAAATGGGCTGATTCAAGACGGTTGCTCCCGGCAATTTGTAAAAATAATATTTAAAAACAACAACTTATGTCCAATTCTCGATTGCGGGCTCATTCCGCGGAAATACGCAGGGCGGCCGAGACTGCCCACGGTGCAAAGGTGCCTGTCAGAATCAATTGGGCGGCCAGCAGCAGCAGATGTGCATCGGCGCCCAGACCGGCGGAAGCAGCATCGACCGCACCCGCACCGAGTATCAGCACCGGAATGTACAGCGGCAATACCAGTAACGCCAATAACATGCCTCCCCCGCGCAGTCCGAGCGTCAGCGCCGCGCCGATCGCGCCAATGAGGGTCAGTATCGGGGTGCCGAGCAATAAAGAGAGTGTCAGGACCGGCGAAAGTTCTGGCGACAGGTCAAATTGGATGGCGAGTATCGGTGACAGTATGACCAGCGGCAGCCCGGAAATCAGCCAGTGGGCAAATGCGCGGGCGGCGACGATCATGCCCAGGGGTGCCGCTGCGAGCAGCATCTGGTCCAGTGCGCCGTCGGCGTGGTCTGACGCGAACATGTGCTGCAGCGACAGCATGCACGCCAGCAATGCGGCGACCCAGATGATGCCCGGTGCAATTTTGCGCAGCAGATCCGGCTCGGGCCCGACGCCCAGCGGAAACAGGCTGACCACAATGATGAAAAACAGTACCACCGTCGCGACATCGGAGCGGCGCCGCCATGCCAGCAGCAGGTCGCGGCGAATGACGGCGCGGAGCAGGGCGCCCATCAATGCGTCCTCTGGTCCAGGTTGAGCGCGATGATGGCGGGTGCCGCGATCGGGACGTCCTGATGGGTGGTCATCACCGCCACACCGCCATCGCCAAGATGCTGGCTGACCGTGGCCTGCAGATTGGAAATTGCCGCGCTGTCCAGTGCGGCAAACGGCTCGTCGAGCACCCAGACCGGCAGGGCGGCGCACAAAGGCAGGCGCGCCAGGGCGGTGCGTCGCTGCTGGCCCTGCGACAGGGATTTGGCCGGTGCGTGCTCCCGGTCTGCGAGTCCGAATTGCGCCAGTGCCGACTTCCGCTGCGCAGCGATTGCGGTGACGCCGCTCAAGGCACACAGCGCTGCCAGATTCTCGCTGGTGGTCAGTTCGCCCTTGAGTGCGTTGTTGTGTCCGATATAAAGCAGGTTTTTCCAGTAATCCTCGCGCAGCACGCGAATATTTTCCCCGTGCCAGCGTATTTCGCCCGAGGATGGCGAGAGCAGTCCGCACAGCGCACGCAGCAGGCTGGTCTTGCCGCTGCCGTTCGAT
>JAOUIN010000279.1 GCA_029883965.1 Betaproteobacteria bacterium | reverse complement strand
ACATAAACCGGCGGTCGGCAGCCGCCATCTGGTCACCATCGATCGCGCCCATCACGCAGCGCGTTACGGCGGTCCCGACGCCTGGATCAAGGCCGTCGCTGCGCTGGAAGAACTGTGGTTTGCCCCATTGTGCGCGGGACTCGAGCGCCGCCGCCTCGACGAACTGGTAATCGTGGCAACCGGCCCGGAACTGTGCCTGCGCTGCACGCTGCGGCCTGTGGACAGACTCAAATTCTGGCGGCGTCCGCCGGGCTGGGCCGCACTGACCAACAACGACGCATGAGCCAGATCGTCACCCGCGAGGTCGACGCTGCGGCCGTCGCGCAACTCGTCGCCGGGGGTTTGACGCCATTCATGGCGCGCATATACGCCGCGCGCGGCATCATCCGTACGGAACAACTCACGCCGGACCTGTCGCGACTGATTCCACCGGCACAGTTGCTCCATGTGAACACCATGGCGGCGCTGCTGGCCGACGCCATCGCCGAGGGCAAAAATCTGCTGATCGTCGCCGACTACGATGCCGACGGCGCGACCGCGTGCGCCGTCGGGCTGCGCGCCCTGCGCGGTTTCGGCGCGCAAGTGGATTATCTGGTGCCCAACCGCTTCGAATACGGCTACGGGCTGACGCCGGAGATTGTGCAGCTCGCGGCCGCGCAGAAAAAACCCGACGTGTTGATCACCGTGGACAACGGCATCGCCAGCATCGAAGGTGTGGCCGAAGCCAACCGGCTGGGCATGCGCGTACTGGTCACCGATCACCATCTGCCCGGGGACCGGTTGCCCGACGCCTGGTGCATCATCAATCCCAACCAGCCGGGCTGCACGTTTCCGAGCAAGAGCCTCGCCGGCGTCGGCGTGATGTTCTACCTGATGCTGGCGCTGCGCGCGGAAATGCGCACGCGCGGCGCCTTTGCCGGCCAACCGGAACCCAATCTCGGCGCCCTGCTCGACCTCGTTGCGCTGGGCACCGTCGCCGACGTCGTACGCCTGGACGACAACAACCGGCTGCTGGTGCAGCACGGCCTGCAGCGCATCCGCGCCGGCCGTGCACAGCCGGGCATCAACGCACTGCTGAACGCGGCCGGGCGCGACTGCCGGCGCGCCTCCACCTACGACCTTGGTTTTGTCGCAGGCCCTCGGCTCAATGCCGCCGGCCGTCTCACTGACATGTCGCTGGGCATTGAATGCCTGATCACCGATGACGCCGCGCGCGCGGCTGAAATTGCGCGCGAACTCGATCAGCTGAATCGTCAGCGCCGCAACATCGAAGCCGACATGCAGGAGTCCGCACTGGCCACGATCGAGGACGTAACCCCGGGCTACACGCTGAGTCTGTTCAATGCCGAATGGCATCAGGGCGTCATCGGCATCCTCGCCTCCCGCCTGCGCGAGCGCTTTCACCGCCCGACTTTTGCGTTCGCCGCCGCGGGCAACGGCGAACTCAAAGGCTCGGGGCGTTCGATCAGTGCGCTGCACCTCCGGGACGCGCTTGATCTGGTGTCGAAACGCCATCCGCGGCTGATCCTGCGCTTCGGTGGCCATGCAGCGGCCGCGGGCCTGACGTTGCGCGCCGATGCTTTCGATGAATTCCGCGACGCGTTCGAAGCTGTGACGCGCGAACTGCTGACGCCGGCCGATCTTGAACGCGAATGGATTACCGACGGCTCGCTGTCGCCGAAGGAACTGACTCTGGAGAATGCAGTCTCACTGGATAATGCCGTATGGGGGCAAGGGTTTGCCGAACCGCGATTTCATGACCGCTTCGAAGTTGCTGCCCAGCGCATCGTCGGCGAACGGCACCTGAAATTGCAGTTGCGCCGCGAAGCAAGTCCCCTTGAGGGGCACTGCAAATCAAGTCCCCCTGGGGGGCGCCGCGGCACGCAAGCCGTGGAAGCCATGCTGTTCGGCCACGCCGATCCGCTGCCCGACGAAATCACCGCAACCTACCGCCTCGGCGCCAATCATTACAATGGAAGCACAACACTGCAGTTGATCCTTGAACATTGGCAGCCTGCCGATTGAGAATGCGGTGTTTACGTTGCCTCCCGAATCCATTAGTCCAAACCGAAAGAATCCATGAAACACGACCTCATCCTCACAGCAAAAGGCCACAAAGGCACGCAGGAGCGCATGGAACAGGAGTTTGCATTGGTCAAATTGTGGGAAGCGCCCGATCGTGCCGCTGCACTCACGGCGGCAGCGCCCAAGATCCGCGCCCTGGCCCATACCGGCCACACCAAGGTCGATGCCGCGCTGATGGATGCGCTGCCTAAACTCGAAATCATTGCCAACTTCGGCGTCGGCGTGGATCAGATCGATCTCGAAGCCGCGAAAAAACGTAACATCATCGTCACCAACACCGCCAACGTACTCAACGACTGCGTCGCCGACTGCGGCATCGCACTGATATTGAACACGCTGCGCAAGTTTCCGCAGGCCGACAAGTACCTGCGCGCCGGCCGCTGGAAAACCGACGGCACCTACCCGTTCACCACCTCGCTCGGCGGCAAAACCCTGGGCATCCTCGGCCTCGGCCGCATCGGCGAAGAAATCGCCGCGCGCGCCCAGGCCTTCAAAATGACCATTCGCTATCACAACCGCCACAAGAAGGACGTGCCCTACGCCTACGATCCCGATATCGTGACGCTGGCAAAAAACTCGGACGTGCTGCTGGTGATCACCCCCGGCGGTGCGGAAACCAACAAGCTCGTTACCGCCGAAGTGCTTGATGCGCTGGGCCCGAGGGGGTATCTGGTCAACGTCGCGCGCGGCTCTGTGGTCGACCAGCCGGTGCTGCTGCGCTATTTGCAGGAGAAAAAGATCGCCGGCGCCGGACTCGACGTCTACGAGAAAGAGCCCGACGTGCCGCCGGAATTCTTCGAACTCGACAACGTTGTGCTGCTGCCCCACATGGCCAGCGCCACCAACGAAACACGCACGGCGATGGGCAACCTGCAGATCGAGAACCTGCTGCTCCATCTGGCCGGCAAACCGGTCAAAACGCCGGTAACCTGACATACGCGCGCAGCGCCGCATAGCGCTTCGGTTACGCTGTGGCAGCCAACCACTGAAGACCAAACAGGTCACACCAACTGAGGCTGTGCCGCGAACGGCCGATGCTCACGAATCACTGCAGGCCGGCGTCCACACGGCAGTTTTTTATGATGCATAGGGGCCCCCGCAGGGCGGTCAACCTCGCCTTCCCTGCTCCCGTTGCGAATCGAAAAACCCTTGATACATGTCAAGAAACGTCCTGTGTAGACTCCTACAATGCTTCTTTAATGCTTCAGACATACCCAGCAGCCAAAGGTAATCGCCATGACCGATAAATCAGCCACACGCGGCAATCTTCGCATCGTAAGTGCAGTGCCCACCAAAAGCCGACGGCGTGCCAAACCGCGC
>JAOUIN010000278.1 GCA_029883965.1 Betaproteobacteria bacterium | reverse complement strand
GAGCACCGCGTCCGCATGGAACAGTATTTCCAGGATAACCGCACCTATGTCGGCGCCTGCACTGCGGGAACCGTTGCACCGCTGCCCACCGGCCGTTACTTCGTCTATGACTGCGGTGTGCCGACAGCAACGACGTACACGGTTACGGCCACCGGTGTCGCGGCTGAAGGCACGGCCGGATTCGTCTTCACGATCAATCAGGCCAACGCGCGCGCCACCACCGGCACTCCGGCAGCCTGGGGCTCGGTCACCAACCCCAACTGCTGGATCAACAAGAAGACGGGCACATGTTAAAGCGTCGGCAAACCGGCGTCAGTCTGGTCGAGGTCATCGTCGGCCTCGCCATCCTTGCCCTGTTGCTCGGGTTGGGTGTACCGCAATACGGCATATTTCTGGCCAATGCACGGCTGAAGGCCACCACCGATGTGCTCGTGAGCGGCCTGTCGCTGGCGCGCGCAGAAGCGGTCAAGCGCAATGCCCGCGTGGATTTGGTGCTCACCAACGACGAACCGGTCGAGGCGGAAGTCGCTACGGCGACAGCAGCCACCAACGGAACCAACTGGATCGTACGGGAGTGGGTGCCGCGGACCACCAGTTTCAACTTCATCGAAGGCAAACTCGGTGCGGCGGGCTCCGGCACTGAGGCCAGCCGCGTGCAAGTCGCCTCCGCCAGCGTTGATGCCACCTACAACGGCGTCACCTCGTTCACGGGATTCGGTGCATTGACAATTGGCAGTGCGATTACGTTTGACATCACCAATCCCAGCGGAGGTGCCTGTGACCAGGCGCCCCCGGCCACTCGCGGCCCGATGCGCTGCCTGAGAGTCGTCGTGTCTCCGGGCGGGCAGATCCGCACCTGTGATCCGGCGGTTCCTGCAGCCGCCGTGACCGATACCCGCCGCTGCTAGGACCATAAACCATGCGCCGCATACTCAAACAACCGGGACTATCTCATCGCCAGAAGGGCGTGATGCTGCTCGAAGCGCTGATTGGACTGATGATTTTTTCCATAGGCATTCTGGCAATGGTGGGCATGCAGGCCGCGGCATTTTCGGCCGCTGCTGACGCCAAGTACCGCGCCGATGCCGCAGCCTACGCGACCGACATCATTTCGAAGATCTGGATGAGCGTGGACCGTTCTTCCGACGCAGCCACGATCGCCTCACTGAACAGTTTTCAGTACAACATCACCGGCGCCGATTGCGCCTTCAGCGGGGGCGCGGTTGATGGCACCAATGCCAAGCTGACCGGCTGGGTCAACGCCGTTACCTCCTCCACCGGCCTGCTCGGCGCAACCGCCGCCATGCAGCAGATCACCGTATCAGCCGCCGACCGAAACCGTGTGACCGTAACGGTTTGCTGGCAGGCACCGCAGGATCTGGCTTCACGCAAACACCAGGTGATCACCTATGTTTACTGACCGTTATCGCAGCATCCCGGCAGGAACAGGCGCGCAACGCGGCCTGAGCCTGGTTGAAATCATGGTCGGCATGCTGATCGCAATGATCGGCGTGGTCATCATTTTCCAGATGCTGGCGACCTCCGAGGAACGCAAGCGCACGGTATCTTCCGGCAGCGACACCCAGGTCTCGGGCATCGTCGGCATGACCACGCTGGAACGCGACATCCGCGAAGCCGGCTACGGGTTTTCGTCGGCGGCTTTCGACAATGCAGCAACGCCGGTCATGGGCTGCACCGTCAATGCCTACGACTCGGCGCGGCCGGCGGCGATACGCGCATATACGTTTACGCTGACCCCCATCCAGATCGTGCAGGGCGCCAGCGGCGCCTCGGACACGATCATCGTGCTGCGCGGCAACGGCTCGACTTTCCCTGCCGCGCATGTGTTTACCGAATCCAGCGATACCACCAAGAAAACGCGTGGCCGCGCCGGATTGGCGCCGCGCGATTACGCGCTGATCGCCCGCAACTCACCGACGGTGGATTGCATGATCGTCGAAATCACCGAAGTCAACGATGACTACGGCAACTGCACCGCCTGCGTGGATGGTGTTTCGATCCAGCACAAGCAGGGCAGCTACAGTTTTCCGGTCTACCTTCCGGACGGCACCACGCCCGTACAGACGCGGATTGCCCGCTACAACAATCCGGCCCCGCCGATTGCGTTCACCAACGGATTCATTTTCAACCTGGGTAACGGCGCCCGGCGCAATATCTGGCAGGTGACCGCCAACAACCGCCTGCAGGTGACCAACGACCTGCTGTACCTGGATGTCAATCCGGCAGACGGCACCAACGATGCCGTCGAAGTGACCGAAGGTGTGGTCAACATGCAGGCCGAATACGGCATCGATGCCAACAACAACGGCCAGATTGAAACCACCGAGTGGACCACCACCAACCCGGCGACCGCAGCTGCATGGGCCAACGTGCTTGCGGTCCGGGTGGCCATACTGCTGCGCTCGGGTCAGTACGAGCGCACCACGGTCACCACTGCTATCCCGACCTGGTCGGGCAGCGCCACCAGCCCGCTGACGGTCACCAATCTCGACGGCACGGCCAGCGGTACCACCCCCGCCGACCCGACCATGAACTGGAGAAATTATCGTTATCGCGTCTATGAGTCGGTCATCCCGCTGCGCAACATCCTGTGGGGTTCGAACATCCGGCCGTAATGGACACGATGAATCTGAGGATCAAAACCATGACTACTCCACGCAAACAACAAGGTGTCGTTCTGTTCATTGCCCTGATCGTGCTCATCGCGATGTCGCTGGCCGGCGTTGCCCTGTGGCGCTCGATCGGCACCGGCGTGCTGATCGCCGGCAACATCGCGATGCAGCGCGGCGCGGTGACGTCATCGGATGTCGGCATCGAAAATGCGCGCGCCTGGCTGATGGCCGCCACGCCGACCACGCTGAACACCACCCAGGCACAGGGTTACGTATCCGCCTGGGACGAACGCTTTGACGCCACCACGTTCGACTGGGAAACCCAGGGCATGCCGGGGGCGACCGACGCCGCCGGCTTTGCGACGCGTTATGTGGTCCACCGGTTGTGCAAACTGCCCAACGTGGGCACCAACGCCCCCAGCCAGCAATGCCTGACCGTCAGCGAAGCCGGCGGCAGCAGCAGCCGCGGCGGCGGCACTTACGGCGCCACGCCGCTGAGCGGAACCACCTACATCTACTACCGCATTACTTCGCGCGCCCTCGGGCCGCGCAACACCGTGTCGTACACGCAATCAATCATGTACTGATGGCCGGCCCAGGCCGGCACACCCCGGAGAAATCCATGAAAAACGACAATAAATGCCACAAATCCGTCCATCAAGCGCTTAAGCCGCGCTGGCAGGCGTTCGCGCTGACGGCCCTGCTGTGCGCACTGCCGCTGACGGCACGTGCCGCGCTGACCGACATCGCGCAGGCACCACTCGCCAGCAGTTCGACCAC
>JAOUIN010000277.1 GCA_029883965.1 Betaproteobacteria bacterium | reverse complement strand
AGTTCAAGCGCGCACGACAACTGGCAACATATAATCACGAGTGATGCCCAACCCACCGCTCAACAATCTCACACAGGCACAGTTTTTGCGCCGGCACTGGCAGAAAAAACCGCTGCTTGCCCGCGCCAGCCTGCCGCAATTCGCGCCTCTGGTATCACGCCGTGATCTGCTGGAGATGGCGCAGTCACCGGATACGGAAGCACGGCTGATCATCCGCAACGGCCGGCGATGGCAGGTGACTTACGGCCCCTTCCGCAAACGCGATTTCACGCGCCTGCCTGCACGCAACTGGACGCTGCTGGTACA
Organism: Betaproteobacteria bacterium; assembly: GCA_029883965.1. Lineage (GTDB taxonomy): Bacteria > Pseudomonadota > Gammaproteobacteria > Burkholderiales > SG8-41. The sequence continues at coordinate 3,134 of JAOUIN010000277.1, read as the reverse complement.
GTGCGTGAACCATGTGCTGCCGGCCGCACAGGATCTGCTGGACCGGTTCGCATTCATCCCGCACGCGCGCCTTGACGACCTGATGGTCAGTTATGCGCCGCCCGGCGGCGGCGTCGGCCCGCACTTCGACAGCTATGACGTGTTTTTGCTGCAGGGAGAAGGTCGCCGCCAATGGCAGATCAGCCGGCAGCGCGACCTGACGCTGGTCGAGAACGCCCCGCTGAAAATCCTGCGGAATTTTCATCCGACACAGGAATGGAAACTATCGCCGGGAGACATGCTTTACCTGCCGCCAAACTGCGCGCACGACGGCATCGCACTGGAAGAATGCATCACCTACTCGGTGGGTTTCCGTGCGCCGTCCGCACAGGAACTGTGCAGCCGGTTTCTGGACTACCTGCAGGATAACCTGCAGGCGCCGGGACGGTATACCGACCCGCACCTGAAACCGGCGCGGCAGCCGGGCAGGATCGACCGGCACATGGTGCAGGGCATGATGCGTCTCTTGAGGCACGCGCAACCGGATCGTGCAGGCATGCTGCGATTCATCGGCGAAGATCTGAGCACACCGAAACCCCACGTGGTGTTCACGCCGCCACAGCGACCGCAAACCGCTGCACGATTCGCGCTGAGCGCGGCACGGCGCGGCCTGCGGCTCGCACCGCAATCGATCCTGCTTTATGATGACCGCGCGTTCTACGTCAACGGCGAACACTGCATGTTGCCGGCGGCAGCACGCCCGGCCATCCGGCGCCTCGCCGATCGCAGACGCCTCGCGCCCGCAAGCCTGCCGAAAGCGGCGCTGGAGACGCTGTATATGTGGTACCGGTCGGGTTATCTCGAGCCCGGCATACCGGAGTAGCACCGGCCCGGAGTACATACAACCATGGAATTCACAGGCAATCCGCCCAACGCCGAGTACCGGCGCTTTGAAAGCAACCGCGAATACGAGCGCGTGATCGACGAGTTGATTCCGCTGACGCAGCGGATCATCCGCGTATTCGACAAAACGCTGAGCCGCGGCTACAACACGGCATCGCGCATAGAATCGCTGCGGCGGTTTCTGCTGGCAAGCCGCACCAACCGGCTGCTGATCGTGTTGCACGATACCCGGCCGTTACCGCTGGAATGCCCCCGCATGATCGAGTTTCTGCGCCAATTCAGTCACGCATGCACCATCCGCGAGACGCTGCGCGGCGCAAAACATGTTGCCGATCCGTTTGTCATCTTTGACGGCAGCCACTACGTGCACCGCTTTCACTATGACCATATGCGCGCAGCACAGGGCACCCACGATGCCGCCGGCGCCCAGGAACTGATCGATCGCTTCGACGAAATCCAGGAGTGCGCGGGCCCGCCGCTGCCCGCCAATGTCGCAGGGCTGTGACAATGCGTGACATCACCCTCTCTAAGGCCCGGCGACGCTGATAGAATCCGCGCCGGCATGACGGCAGCCGCAGAACGCCAGCGCGGATTCCGCGGCGCGCGCAATGCCAACCAAACCTGGATTGAACTTAATTTTTTACCTTCGAAGGATGATGAACACCATGACTCGCTCCCTCCTCGTTGCCGCTCTGCTGGCAATTGGTCTGTCCGCCTGTGGCGACAAGCCCGCACCTGCTCCTGCTCCTGCTCCTGCTCCCGCTCCGGCCCCGGCTCCGGAAGCCCCGAAAGCTGACGCTCCGGCCGCTGCCCCGGCTGACGCCCCGAAAGCTGATGCTCCGGCCGCTGCTCCTGCCGGCGCAGACGCCATGAAAGACAAAGCCATGGACGCCGCCAAAGGCGCTGCTACCGACGCAGCGAAAGACGCCGTCAAGAAGTAAGCCATTTGCTGCACCAGAAAAAAGCCGGCCTGCGGGCCGGCTTTTTCATGGGCACGTCATCCCTGATATCTTCGATTCAGGACAACATGCGCCAGTCGAAGCCGTCCGTCTGGGATGCAACAGCCACCCAGTCCGGTGCGCAATTCAGCGCCGTCGCCAGCGCAGCGCGCGCCAGATCCGGCCGGTTGTTTTTCTGGGACAGATGCGCCGCGATCACATGCTGCAACGACTGCCGGTCGATATTGGCCACGATCTGCGCGGCCTGGCTGTTGTCGAGATGGCCGTGCCGGCCCGAGATACGCTGCTTCAACCGTTCAGGATAGGTACTTCCCATCAACATATCGAGATCGTGATTGCATTCGATGACCAGCGCTTGCAGCCCCGAGAGCATGGTTTCGATATGTGACGTGGACGATCCGGCATCAGTCAGCACGCCCAGGCGCGATGCGCCATCGCTGAAAACAAACTGAGTCGGTTCGCGTGCATCGTGGGGCACGGGATATGGCAGAACCTCGAGGTCGCCGACGGAAAACGGTGTATGGCTGTCGATAATGACGATTTCACCGAACACGCGATGCTCGCGTGCTGCCGCCGCATGGGTGCCGTGGGTCAGATATACGGGGAGACCGAATTTTCTGGAAAACCGCGCCACCCCGCCGACATGGTCATCATGTTCATGCGTGACCAGCACCGCATCCAGCGAAGACGGCTCCAGGCCCAGTCGCACCAGCCGCCGCACGGTCTCGCTGATACTGAAACCGCAATCCAGCAATACGCGCGAAGAGCCGGCCTCGACCACAAGCCCGTTGCCTTCGCTGCCGCTGCCCAACGACGCGAAACGCATCACCATCGGAGATGAACACAGACGACGGACATTGCAATGCCCGCATCAGAGCCCGGACGGTCCACGCCGGCGCGTTTCACTTCAACTGATCGTAGAGCAACGTCAGTATTCGATTGGCCGTATCCGACTTCTCGCGGATACCTTCCTTGTCGAGCACGCTCACTTCTGCGCCGGAGACACCGCCCTGCACCAGGATCCGGTATTGTTCCTTGCTCTGGACTTTGTCACTGCTGCCCCAGAATTTGAGACTGGACAGCCACCCTGTTTCCTTCTTGGTTTTGACATCAGAATCCGGGTCGATATAGCGCACGAAATACAGGCCTTTCGACCGGTCACGGTCTTCCACCGTAAATCCCACCCGGTCAAGCGCAAGGCCGACGCGCCGCCATGCCCGGTCAAACTGGTCATTCAAGGCCAGCAGACTGCCTTCGGCGCCGCGGCTAAGCCGCGCCTGCGGCTCAACCTGT
>JAOUIN010000276.1 GCA_029883965.1 Betaproteobacteria bacterium | reverse complement strand
AGGCGGCCGCTGGTCATGATCAGCGGATAGGACTTGGAGGCATTCTTGTTGGCGTCCTGCACCGTCTTGAACAGCAGCGGAATGCGCCACTTCATCTTCTGGTCGGCATGGGTCGGGTACTTGTCGACCAGATCCGGCCGTGACGAATACAGCGGTTCCCGGTGCTGCGGAATCGGATCCGGGAAGTTCCAGACCAGCGCGCGTGCTCTTGCATTACCAAACGGCACGCAACCATGCTTGATTGCCACCCGCTGGATACCGCCCGACAGATCGGTTTTCCAGTTCTTGCCTTCCGCAGCCGTTTTCTCGGCTTCGGTCATGTCGTCCCACCAGCCGAGTTTCTTCAGCAGCACATGGTCAAACTCCGGATAGCCGGTGGTGATGTCCGAATTGACCGACGAAATGCCATCTGCGGCCAGCAGATTGTTGCCGTTATGCTCCACACCGTAACGCGCGCGGAACGTACCGCCGCCATCACGGACATCACGCGTGTGATCGTACAGATTGGGCGATCCCGGATGCTTCATCTCGGGCGTTCCCCAGCATGGCCACGGCAATCCGAAATAGTCGCCATCGAGAACATAGCCGGTCTTGGCATCCTTGCCGCCCTTGGCACGCAGGGTCTTGATGTCAAACACATGCATGTTGCGCATGTGCGCCTGCAGGCGTTCCGGCGACTGGCCGGTGTAACCGATGGTCCACATGCCCGAGTTGACCTCGCGCAGCGTGTCTTCCATGTCCGGCTCCATGCCGCCCTTGCCCTTCACCAGCTTGATCTTGTTCAGGAACTCCTTGGCATAGCCGAATTTCTCCGCAAACTGGTACATGAGCATGTGGTCGGTGCGCGACTCGAACATCGGTTCGATCACCTTTTCACGCCACTGCAGCGAACGGTTGGACGCCGTCACCGAACCCGAAGTCTCGAGCTGGGTCGCGGCCGGCAGCAGGTACACATTGTCCTTGCGCACCATCGCGGCCATCGCAGCCGTCGCCGAGGGATACGGATCAACGACGACCAGCAGGTCCAGCTTCTTCATCGCCTCGACCATTTCCTTGCCGCGCGATTGCGAGTTCGGCGCATGGCCCCAGAACACTACCGCATGCAGGCTGGTTTTCTGGTCCAGGCTTTCCGGCTTCTCGAGCACGCCGTCAATCCAGCGCGAAACCGTGATGCCGGGTTTCTCCATCATCGTCTTGTCCTGGAAGCGGCTCAGCATCCAGTCATAGTCGACACCCCACACCTTGCACCAGTGCTTCCACGAACCCGTTGCCAGACCGTAGTAGCCGGGCAGCGAATCCGGATTCGGACCGATGTCAGTTGCGCCCTGTACGTTGTCATGCCCGCGGTAGATGTTGCAGCCACCGCCCGCCTTGCCGACATTGCCCAGCGCCAGCTGCAGGATCGCCGACGCACGCACGACGGCGTTTCCATTCGTATGCTGCGTCTGCCCCATGGCCCAGACAATGGTGCTCGGCTTGTTCTTCGCCATTTTTTCGGCGACATCGCGGACCTCGGCCTCCTTCATGCCGGTCACTTCTTCCACTTTCTCCGGTGTCCACTTCATCGCATCTTCGCGCGCCTTGTCCATGCCGTAGACGCGATCGCGAATGTATTCCTTGTCTTCCCAGCCATTCTTGAAGATGTGATGCAGCATCCCCATCAGGAATGCGACGTCAGTGCCGGAACGGATGCGGTAATACGTATCCGCTTTGGCAGCGGTGCGAGTAAAACGCGGATCCACGACGATGACCTTGGCACCGTTCTCCTTGGCATGCAGCGTATGCAGCATCGATACCGGATGCGCCTCAGCCGCGTTGCTGCCGAAAAACAGTATGCACTTGGAGTTCTGCTCATCGTTGTACGAGTTGGTCATCGCACCATAACCCCAGGTGTTCGCGATGCCAGCCACAGTTGTGGAATGGCAGATGCGCGCCTGATGGTCCATGTTGTTGGTGCCGAACATGGCGACGAACTTGTTGAACAGGTAGGACTGTTCATTATTGTGCTTGGAGGAGCCGATCCACATCGTCGAATCAGCGCCTTTGTCTTTCCTCAATGCCAGCAGCTTCTGCGAAACCTCGTTCAGCGCCTGATCCCAGGAAAGCTTTTCCCACTTGCCGCCGACCAGCTTCATCGGCGAGCGCAGGCGATGCGAAATCTCGTGCATACCGTGTTCGCGGATCGACGCACCCTTGGCGCAGTGCGCACCGAGGTTGATCGGCGAATCAAACACCGGTTCCTGACGGACCCATACGCCGTTCTGGACCACGGCATCGATCGCGCAGCCGACCGAACAGTGGGTACACACGGTACGTTTGACTTCGATATTGCCGCCCGCGGGCTTTTCCGCAGCCTCGGCCTTCTTGCTCATCATCGAAAACGGCAATTGCGACAGCACCGCGGCACCGCCGGCGGCGAAACCGCTGCGCTTGAGAAATGCCCGGCGATCGATCGTGTTGCCGAGGAATGCAGAGGCGCCGCGCGCAAGCCGATTCGGCGCCGCCGTCGTCTGGGTGGATTTCCTGGTCAATAACATGGCGGCCTCCTCAAACCTTGGTGGTTTCGTAGTAACGACGGACGTGCGCGGTCAGCTGGTAGCCCTTGCCCTCAGCCGCCGACTTGACCTTCCCGGTCGCTGCTTCGCCATCAACTTTAGAGGCAACCACCGCTGCAGTGGCAACTCCGCCAACACCCACGGCGGCGAGGAACTTTCTGCGACTCATCTTGGTGCTCATCGTCATTACCTCCTTCAGGCTAACTCAAAATATTCGGTTTCGTTTGTCAAAAAAGCGTTCGCAAATCCTGCAACTATCCGGTAAAAATCCGTCCGTTCGCACTTGCAAATCGTCTCGGCAGCACGGCCATACCAGGGCGCGAGGTAATCACGGAAAAACACCTTCTGCCTCTCAAACCCGTCTGCCGTTGCCATTTCATCGATCACCAGTCCGCGCATCACATCACACAGAGCCGACAGATGGTCCTCGTATTCCTCGCTGCCTTCTGCACGGGCATAGCCGATGTGCCCGAGATCATCACGCAGTTCCGCCAGCAACTGGCCACGCTGACGCCCAGACATGTAACTGGACGCATACAGCGATACCGGCGGGCGCCCGGTACCGACGAAAACCTCGTCGAATTCGCCGCGCACCGCATCAACTTGTGCAACCTCTGCCGCCGCTCTCAACTTGTTCCATTCCTGCACCAGCGGCGACGCATCGTCTGCAAGCAACTTGCGTGAATCAACAATGTGACGCAGGAGTTCAGCTGACGGGCTGCTGATGAACAGATGTGCCAGCACGGCATACAAAGCCGCCCTCGCGTCGTTCTCCGCAGCAGCCGCAACCGGAGCCGCGCCGATAACATTTTCTGTAGTTGCCATCATCATTGTGAATTACTGCCTATCTTAGGGTGCTTTCCGCAAAAATTCCACCAATCCCGGCA
>JAOUIN010000275.1 GCA_029883965.1 Betaproteobacteria bacterium | reverse complement strand
CAAAGGCCGGACTGACGCCAAAGTCATTGCGCAGGGTGGCGATGGCGGCACCACCGATATCGGATTTGGCTGTCTGTCAGGCATGTTCGAGCGCAACGACGATGTGCTTTATATCTGCTATGACAATGAGGCGTACATGAATACCGGTGTGCAGCGTTCGAGTGCAACCCCGCCGGCAGCCCGCACTGCAACGACCATGGCGGTCGGGTCGAAGCCGGGCAACGTGTTCGGGACAGGCAAGAACCTGCCACTGATTGCGATGGCGCACCGAATTCCCTATGTGGCCACGGCTTCGGTAGCCAATCTGCGTGACCTCGAAGTGAAAGTAATGCGCGCAATGGACATCGCCGGCTCCCGCTACATCCACATCCATGTGCCGTGTCCGCTCGGCTGGGGGTCGGAGCCTGCGGATACCATCAAGATTGCGCGCCTTGCGGTCGAATCCGGATTGTTCCCGCTGTTCGAAGCTGAGGACGGGGAAGTCACCGATCGTTACACATTGCGGCGGCGGGTACCGGTCACCGAGTACCTGAAGCTGCAGAAGCGCTTTGCACATCTGTTCGGCAAGGAGCCTGACGTGCGGACCATCGCCGCGATTCAGGCAATGGCGGACCACAATGTCGCTCACTTCGGTCTGGCGCCGTAGCGGACATCCACATGAAAAAGCCTTTTGCGATCACGCTTGATCCCGGTTCCAGCCTCGCGAATCATACGGGCAGCTGGCGGACCAGTCGTCCGGTATACGTAGACCGGCTACCGCCCTGCAATAACGCCTGCCCGGCGGGCGAAGACATACAAGGCTGGCTGTACTACGCGGAGAGCGGAGAATACGAGCGCGCCTGGCTTGAGCTGGTGAAGAACAATCCATTGCCGGCATTGATGGGGCGGGTTTGTTATCACCCCTGCGAAACTGCATGCAATCGCGCGACCGTCGATGAGGCGGTGAGTATCCATGCGGTTGAGCGTTTCCTTGGCGATGAAGCCCGCAGACACGGCTGGAAATTCCCGTCGCCAGCCGCTGCATCAGGCAAGCGCGTGCTGGTCGTGGGCGCCGGGCCTTCGGGATTGTGTGCGGCCTATCATCTGGCACGACTGGGCCACGCCGTCACGATACAGGAGGCGGGACCTCTGGCCGGGGGCATGATGCGCTTTGGCATTCCGCAATACCGTTTGCCGCGCGATGTGCTCGATGCCGAGGTTCAACGCATTCTCGATATGGGTATTGAGCTTCAACTCAATACGCACGTCGACGACATTCTTGAATCGATGCAGCGGGGCGGATTTGATGCGGCATTTCTGGCCGTCGGCGCGCATGTCGCGAAGCGCACCGAAATCCCGGCGCGCGATGCCAGACGCATACTGGATGCCGTGAGTGTGTTGCGCGGCATGGAATCCGGTGAGCGTCCGCAGCTCGGGCGACGGGTAATCGTTTATGGCGGCGGCAACACGGCACTGGATGTTGCGCGCACGGCGAAACGGCTGGGTGCAGCGGAGGCCATGATCGTTTATCGCCGCACACGTGAACAGATGCCGGCGCACGATTTCGAGGTACAGGAGGCGCTGGACGAAGGCGTGATGGTTCGCTGGCTCAACACCATCAAGCGCATCGAAGATACGACGTTTACGGTCGAGAAGATGGTGCTCGACAGCGAAGGGCGACCGCAACCCACCGGTGAATTCGAGACCGTGGAGGCCGATACGCTGGTACTTGCGTTGGGTCAGGATGTCGATCTTTCACTGTTGCAGAATGTGCCGGATCTGGCGATAGAGAATGGCGTGGTCAAAGTCGCAGATAACATGATGACCAGTCACCCGGGTATTTTTGCCGGCGGTGACATGGTGCCGTCGGAACGCACTGTTACGGTGGCCGCCGGCCATGGCAAGAAGGCGGCGCGCAACATCGACGCCTGGCTGCGCGGGCAGACCTTCGGGCAGCCCGATAAACATGCGCTTGCCGGCCACGAGCGGCTCAATTCCTGGTACTACTCGGAAGCACCGAAAACCGTGCAACCGATGCTGGAGATGATTCGCCGTCAGTCCGGTTTCGACGAGGTGCAGGGCGGGCTCGACGAAAGCAATGCGCTGTTTGAAGCAAGGCGTTGCCTGTCCTGCGGCAATTGTTTTGAATGTGACAATTGCTACGGCGTGTGCCCGGACAATGCGGTGATCAAGCTGGGCCCCGGCCAGCGCTACGAATTCAACTACGAATACTGCAAGGGTTGTGGTCTGTGCGCCGAGGAATGTCCGTGCGGTGCCATTGACATGGTGCCGGAAACCACCTGATCAGGATGAAATCAGCGGCCTGACCCTCAGTTTTCGCCGCGCGTCGCATCCGCCCAGCAATTCGGCGTTTCATAGATCCGCACCCGCTCCAGCTTCAAATCATTCTTGTATTGATCGCGGAACAGCGGATCGAGCAGGTCGAACGCGGTCTGCGCGAGATGTTCTGCGGTCGGTGGTGCGTCGAACAGCACGGTCTTGTGGTCCTGCAGTGAGGCCAGAAATCCGACGATGGCCTGATCTTCGCGCCAGGCGAGAAAGGCGTGATCCCATGAATCAACAACATGCTGCTGCACTATCGCCTTGACCGCTGAGAAGTCCATGACCATGCCCTGGTCGGCGGCGCCCGCAGCGGCAATGATGGGACCCTGCAGCGTGACTTCAATTGCATAGCGATGGCCATGCAGATGGCGACACTGGCTGGCGTGGTTGGGAATACGGTGGCCGGCGTCGAATTCCAGCCTTCGGGTGATGCGCATGGGGGACGGATTATAGCAAGGGCATTCCGTTGCCCCGGACGGGATGCTATTTGCGCGATTTCCGCTCCAGCAACGCCGCTGCTTTCAGGTCGCGATACATTCCGGGACGCTTTTTCTTCAGATATCGCACGAGGACATGATCGTCGCCACGCACCTGATTCAGCGGAATGCCTTCGACATGGACAATGCGCAGCAGCTCGCGCACCGGCGCAGGCATGCGGCGCCCCGATTCGTAGCGGGAGCCGCCGCTTTGCGTCACACCGATCAGTGGCCAGAACTGCTGTTGATTCAACCCCAGTTTGCGGCGTATTTCGCGTGGATTGGCGAACTTGGCTGAGGATTTGCTGCTTTTTTTCATTCTCTTTCCCTCCTTTTACTGGACTGAGATTCTGGTGGTCGGCAATGGTTCCGCCGATTTCAACCGCTGCGGGGGGTTGTAACCCTCATAAAACCTCGTTTTTCCGCCTGAAATCCAATAAACTACGCCCCTTTTTGCGGCTTCGGACAGGTTAACGGGCATCATGGCTCTGATAGTTCAAAAATACGGCGGCACGTCGGTCGGCAGTCCCGAGCGCATCAAGAACGTCGCCAAGCGTGTCGCACGCTGGCAGGCACAGGGCCATGACATCGTCGTCGTGGTGTCAGCGATGTCGGGCGAAACCAACCGTCTGATCGCGCTGGCACG
>JAOUIN010000040.1 GCA_029883965.1 Betaproteobacteria bacterium | reverse complement strand
GAAACTGCGCCCCGCGTAAGGCCATGCGCCGCCTTCGATGTCGGCACAAAGTGGAGCAATGCCGGAAACAGCCTTGAGCGCATCGATCACGTCAGGGTTGCGATCCACAGCGTCAACCGGATGACCGCGAGCGGCGAAAAAGCGCGCGTGCCGCCCGCCACCGCAGGCCACGTCCAGGACCGGCGCCCCGGCCGGAACCAGATGCGCCCAGCGCTGCACCCAGGCCGATGGCGCGGCCAGTTCCGCGTGAGCGTCTGCAGGCGAATTCATGGCCATGGCGAAATCGCGATTTCTGACCACGCCAACGCACCGGCCGGCATCGGAATCAGGTCACGCGTACGTTCTTGAACTGCCACGGATCAGTGGTATCCAGATCTTCGGGGAAAGGATGATTGCGTCCCTGCAGCGGCGTCCAGTCGGAATAAACGCCGACCGTCTTGCCCAGGTAGGGATTGGCGATCTCCAGCACCCGCTGGAAATCCATATGGTCCGGATCGATGATACCGACTTGGGGATTTTCCATCGCCCACACCACCGCGCCAAGCACGCCGGCCGCCACCTGCAGGCTGGTGGCATTGTTGTGGGGTGCGAGCTTGCGCGCCTCCTGGATCGACAATTGCGAGCCATACCAGTACGCGCCCTTCTTGTGGCCCAGCAGCAGCGCCCCGAGTTCATCGATACCTTCGGTGATTTCGTCCCGGTAGAGCCGGCGCTGTTCCTGACCCACCCAGTTGCGGCCCGCGAGTTCATGCAAAGACAGCACGGTATCGTCGCAGGGATGATAGGCATAGTGGCAGGTAGGCCGGTAAAGCACCTGATCGCCTTCGCGCACGGTCAGATAATCCGAGATCGAGATTGCCTCGCCATGAGTAATCAGCCAGCCCTGAAACGCGCCCTCGTTGGGTGTCCACGTGCGCACCTTGACCGATGCACCGGGCCGGTCGAGGTAAATCGCCGCCCTGCAGCCGAAATCGTGTTCGCGCCCTTCCGGCGGAAAATATTTCTCGTGGCTGCCCCAGCCGAGTTCGCACGGCTGTGAGCCTTCACCGATGAAACCGTCCACCGACCAGGTATTCACAAATTCACCGCGCCGCTTGCGCGGCGTCGCCACCTGGGTGTCGCGCTCCGAGCAGTGGATGCTCTTGATACCCAGCTCCATCGCGAGCCGCGCCCATTGATCGCGCGACTTCGGGACGTCGGTGCGGCCGAGTATGTCGCGCGCGAGATCAACCAGCCCCTGCTTGACCCAGTGCGATATCAGACCGGGATTCGCCCCGTGCGTCGGAATGACCGTGGCGCCACGCGGATACTTCTTGCGCAACGCCAGCACTTCTTCACGCTGTCCGTAATTGGAACGACGTGACGCCGATACCGATTGGTCCGTATAGCCGCCTGCCCACGGCTCGATGCACGAGTCCGTGTAGAGCACGCCCTTTTCACAGCAATATTCGATCAACGCGGAACTTGCCACGTCAACCGACAGATTGATCAGGAAATCGCCTTTGTCCAGCAGCTTGTCGAGTACCGCGCGGTAATTTTCGCGCGTGAGCGGATTTATCTCGTAACGGATGCCGTAGGTTTCAGCCTCATCGCGCCCGCGATCATGCCCGGTGACGATGCAAATCCGCTCTTTCGGAATGTCGATATGACGCAGCAGCAGCGGCAGTGCACCCTGCGCGACAGAACCGAAACCGATGAAAACGATTTTCCCCTGGAATTTGTAATATTTTTTATCTGCCATTTCATAAACTGGTTTCGTCGTTTTTAGGGAAACCGGAGTCTATCAACATTTATCCGGCAGGCACAGCCGCCCGCTGCCGCGCTGCGTGCGCAGTCTCTACACGCCGGGATGCGGCGCGCACGCGTAACAGTATCGCCACCGAGCATGGCAGCTGTTTGATCATGCGGCGCGCAAGACGTCCGGAGGCAGGAAGGCGCGACATGCGCCGTGCGTAACGGGTGCTGCGATCACTGCCAATCGCGGACTGGCCTGCCATCGCAATGCATTGTTTTAATTATTGATTTTCAATCCAGACCCGGCATCTGCACGGCTGTCAAAGCAACCGAATGAAAGCGTTTGCATTTGGTCCATGCTTTCTCTAATCTTCAGCTTGCACGCGCCCGGTCGCCGGCAGCGAACGTTGCAATCGCCGCGACGATTCAAAAAAAATACTTGCGCGACGCAGCCACCATCAAAGGAGATCGCATGACTACCGCATCAGTACACAAGGCACTGCTCGTGACCGGCATCGCCATCGCTGGCGCTGTCGCATCATCCGTACCCGCAATAGCGCAGGACAAGTATCCATCGCGGCCGATCGAGTTTGTCGTGCCCTGGGGCCCCGGTGGCGGCGCCGATCAGCTCGCGCGCAAAATCGCACCCGGTCTGGAAAAAGCGCTGGGGGTATCGCTTCCGGTGATCAACGTGGCCGGCGCCACCGGTCAGACCGGTCTGACCAAGATGCTGACTTCCGCCAACGACGGCTATTCGGTATCGGTGTTCATCGCGGACACGCTGGCGCTGCAGATGGAACCTTCAACCAAGTGGAAAATCACCGACGTCATACCGGCGGCCGTGATGATCCAGCAACCCTCGGCGTTCTTCGTCGCGGAAAACAGCCCGATGAAGACCTGGAAGGACGTCGAAGCCGAAGCAAAAAAACGCCCGCTCAAGGTCGGCGTTACCGGTTTCGGCAGTGCGGACGACCTGCATGTCATGTATTTCACCGCCAAGGGCCTGAAAATGCAGTCGGTGCCCTTCCCCAAACCGGCGGAGCGTTACACCTCGGTGCTGGGCGGCCACGCCGATCTGGTCTATGAACAGCTCGGCGACGTCAAGAGCTTCCTTGACGGCAAGCAGATGCGCCCGGTAGTGATTTTCGCCGACAAACGCTTCCCCGCCTTCAAGGATGTACCGACCGGCAAGGAACTCGGCCACGACATCATCATCAACCAGTTCCGCGCCGTCGTCATGAAGGCGGGCACCGATGCTGCGCGAGTCAAGGCAGTATCTGACGCACTGGCCCAGGTCGCCGCATCCGACGATTACAAGACCTGGCTGAAGGACCAGTTTGCCGATGCCGACAGCTTCGTTCCCGCGTCCGGCGCAGTCGCCTTCATGAAGGGCGAACTCGACGCGATGCGCAAGTACGCACCGAAGAAATAGCGCCCGCAGCCGCGGCTTGCCGCTTATTGCGGCGTGTCGCGGCGCGCCCATGCCGCAATAATCATGAACGCATCGCATTCCTCCCGCCTGCGCCGGATGGCGCCGTATATTCTGGTCGGCGTAGCGGGTGCATTTCTGTTTTACACCGCCACGCAATTCGAGTTTTATCGCCGCACCGGCGTGCTGGGCCCTGACTTCTGGCCCAAACTTATCCTGGTACTGCTGGTCATCGTCTGCGTTTATGAAATAGCCCGCATCGCGCTGGCACAAAGTCCCGATGACGGCACGGCCGGCATACTGGAGAACATCGCCCAGGGAGTGGATACGGCACCGGCGCCGGAGTTTTCGCCGCCGCAGAATCAGCCCTTGCGCCTGATCTCGGGCATGGCGGCAACGCTGGCTTATGTCGCGCTGGTCGCCACCACAGGTTTTTTCCTGACGACTGCGGTTTACATAGCCGCGTTCCTGCTCATCGGCGGTTACCGGAAAACAAAAATCATCGTTGCGATGAGCGTCGGCGGCGCGCTGCTGCTGATGTTCATATTCATGAAGCTGGTCTACGTCTCCCTGCCGATCGGCAGCGGCCTGTTCGGGCAACTCACCATCCTGCTGATGAAGCTCATGGGTATCCGCTGAATGGACAACACGCTGACGCTGCTGCTGCAGGGATTTGTGCAGGTCATGCAGCCGGTGAACCTGCTGTTTCTGACTGTCGGCATCGTGTTGGGCCTGCTGGTCGCCGTGCTGCCCGGTCTGACACTGGTGATGGGCGTGGTGCTGGCCCTGCCGTTCACCTACAGCATGGAGGTCATTCCTGCAATCATTCTGCTGACGGCGATGTACGTCTCGGGCACGTACGCCGGCGCCTGGACTTCGATCCTGTTTCGTGTGCCGGGCGAACCGATAGACGTGCCGCTGCTGTGGGACGGTTATCCGATGGCGCGCAAAGGTGAGGCCGCACAGGCGCTGGGCTGGACGCTGATCGCCGCGTTCTTCGGTGGCATGGTCGCCGCGACGACCATGGTACTGCTCGCACAGCCCGTGGCAAAAATTGCGCTGACTTTTTCTTCACCTGAATATTTCGCGATCATTTTCTTCGGCCTCGCGAGCGTGGTCTCGCTCGGCGGCGGCAAACTGGCCAATGCGCTGATCAGCCTGTTCGCCGGCATCCTGCTGGCCACCGTCGGTGTCGACGACACCTACGGCGCGCACCGCTTCACGTTCGGCGTGCCGATACTCGCCGACGGCATCGACTATCTCGTGGTCATGGTCGGCGCCTATGGCCTCGGCGAAGTGTTCATGCGCATGGAACAGGGCTTCAAGTCACCGCAGCTCGAAAAAGTCGGCGACATCCGCACGCGGCTGCCGCGGATGAAGGAAGCGCTGGCCATGAAGGCCACGTTCATCCGTGGCGGACTGGCCGGCATTTTCATCGGCATCGTGCCCGGTGCCGGCGCCACGGTCGCCTCGTTTCTTTCATACGGCATCGAAGGCCAGTACGGAAAAAACCGGCACAAAATGGGCACCGGCATTCCCGAAGGCATCGTCGCACCGCAGACCGCTGCAACCGCGTCCGTGGGCGGCGCACTGATACCGCTGGTGACCATGGGTATCCCCGGCAGCGGCGCCACCGCGATCATACTCGGCGCATTCCTGCTGCACGGCCTGCAGCCCGGCCCGCAGGTATTCCAGACCTCCAGCCACATCATCTACGCGCTGTTCGCGTCGGTGTTCGTCGGCATCATCGTCATGTGCCTGATCGGCTATTTCGCCACCAAGTTCATGATCAAGGTGCTCGACCTGCCGGAAGTCATCGTCTCCGCTTATGTCGTGATGTGCTGCCTGCTGGGTGCATTTGCCGCTCGCAACAACCTGACCGATGTGTGGCTGATGGTGATCTTCGGCATCGTCGGCTACCTGTTTGAGCGCTTCCGTTTTCCGATCACGCCGATGGTTCTGGGCGTGATCCTCGGCCCGCTCGCCGAAACCAATTTCATGACCACCATGATCAGCTTCAGCAACGACTGGACCGTGTTCTTCACCCGTCCGGTTGCCAGCGCCATCATGTGCGTCGCTATAATCACGCTGATCTGGCCGCTGTTCCGCTACCTGCGGCAGCAAGGCAAAAAGTAATTGCAGGGAGTCCGCATGTCCGCCGTTGAAACCTCTGTCACATCCGCCGCAGCGACTGCAGTAACTGAACTGGTTGCCCGCGCACGCAAGGCGCAGGCAACCATCGCGCGTTACTCGCAGGCACAGCTCGACGAACTGGTCACTGCTGCCGGCTGGGCCATCATGGAACCGGCGCGCAACAAGATGCTCGCTGAGATCGCGGTACGCGACACCGGCCTGGGCAATGTCGCCGACAAGATCAACAAGAATCACCGCAAGACGCTGGGCCTGATGCGCGACCTCAAGGGCGCCATCTCCACCGGTGTGCTCGCCGAACTGCCGGAGCTGGGCATCACCGAAATCGCGCGCCCGGTCGGCGTCGTCGCCGCAGTCGTACCCTCCACCAATCCCGGCGCGACACCCGCAAACAACATCATCAACGCCCTGAAGTGCGGCAATGCGGTGATCCTGTCACCGTCGCCCAAGGGATTTTCGACCTCGGCGAAACTGCTCGAATTCATTCACGCCGAATTTGCCCGCATCGGGGCGCCCGCCGATCTGGTACAGACGCTGCCGCACCCGGTCACCAAGGAATCGAGCAAGGAACTGATGCGCCAGGCCGATCTCGTGGTCGTCACCGGCTCGCAGGCGAATGTGCGCGCGGCGTACTCCAGCGGCACGCCGGCGCTGGGGGTCGGTGCCGGCAATGTCGCGGTCATCGTCGATGAAAGTGCTGACTGCGAGGATGCCGCGCAGAAAATCATGCTGTCGAAAATCTTTGACAATGCCACCAGCTGCTCGTCGGAGAACAGCGTCATCATCCATGCCGCTGTTTATGACCGCATGCTCAAGGCACTGACCGCGGCCGGCAGCATACTGCTGACTGCCGAAGAAAAAGCCACGCTGCAGCAGGCGATGTTTCCCGGCGGGAAACTCTCACCCGCCGTCACCGCCCAGTCCGTCAAAAAAATCTGCGCGGTAGCCGGACTCACACGCCCCGAACTGGTCAATGCCAAGTGTCTGCTGGTCGAAGAAACCGGCACCGGAAAAGCCGCGCCGTTCTCCGGCGAAAAACTGTCGCCGGTGATGGCCGTCTACAAGGCGCGCGATTTCGACCACGCGTTCAGCACACTGCGCGCCATTTACGATTATCAGGGCAACGGTCATTCCTGCGGCATACACACAAAAAATAATGAACAAATTCATAGGCTTGGATTAGAGATGACGGTATGCCGCGTGATCGTCAACCAGGCCCACGCGATCGCCAACGGCGGCAGCTTCGACAACGGCCTGCCGTTCTCGCTGACCATGGGCTGCGGCACCTGGGGCGGCAACAGCTTTTCCGAGAACCTGAACTACAAACACTTCATGAACACCACGCGCATCGTGCGTGTCATTCCACCGCGCGAACCCACACCCGACGATATCTTCGGCGCTTACCGAAAAAAATACGGCGCTTGAGAGGCTTCTTAACGCCAAGGCGCCAAGAGCGCCAAGAGAACCTTTAAACGAAATGCAAAACACCGGGGTCTCCAGGTTTTTTATTTTGATGTTGTTTTCCTTGGCGCTCTTGGCGCCTTGGCGGTAAAAAGCTTTTAACCATGCGCACCATCCGCCATTACGTTGACCAGCGAGCCGCAGAACCGCCCGCGACCTGGCTGATCGCTCCGGAAACCGGCGCGATCATGACTTACGCGCAGTTGCAGCGCGAGTCGCGCGATCTCGGCCGGCATCTGCTCGGACTGGGACTTCACAAAGGCGACAAGGTCGCGCTGATGCTGCACAACAGTTACCAGACCGCGCGGCTGCTGATCGGCGTGATGTATTCAGGGTTCATGGTCGCGCCGCTGAACCTGCTGGCCCAGCCCTCCCAGCTCGCCTACGTGCTGGAGCACTCCGACAGCCGGGCGGTATTCACCAGTGCCGAATACGCCGGACGCGTCAACGCGGCGCTCGCCGGCATCGGGCGCGACATCAAGGTCATCACCATCAACCCGGACGCGCTGGAGATCTTTGACCGGGCGTCGCTGCCTGACGTCGCCCTGCCGGAAATCTCCGAAGCCGACGACGCTCTGCTGATGTACACCTCGGGCACCACCGGCAAGCCCAAGGGTTGCGTGCTGTCCAACCGTAGTGTGGTCGCCGGCGGCGAATACACCAGCGCGGCGCATGAACTCACGGCAAAGGACCGCGTGCTGTGCGCGATGCCGCTGTACCACATCAACGGCCAGATCGTGACCACGGTGGCACCGCTGGTGCATGGCGGCAGCGTGGTCATGCCGCACCGCTTCAGTGTCAGTAATTACTGGGAACTGGTCACGCGCCACCGCTGCACCTGGATAAACGTGGTGCCGACCATGATCAACTACCTGCTGCAGGCGCCGCACCCGTGCGACCGCGGCCACGACATCTCTCACGTCAAATTCTGCCGCTCGGCCTCCGCACCCCTGCCACCGGAACTGCACCGCGCCTTCGAGGAAAAGTTCCACATCGGCATCATCGAAACCTTCGGCATGACCGAAACCAACGCCCCTTGCTTCACCAATCCATACGACCGCAGCAAACGCAAGATCGGCAGTCCTGGCACCGCATTCGGCAACGAGGCTAAGGTCATCGATCCCGCCACCGGCAAAGAACAGCCGCGCGGCACGCCCGGCGAACTGATGGTCCGCGGCGACAACGTGATGACCGGTTATTACAAGGATCCGGAGAGCACCGCAATGACGCTGGAACCCGACGGCTGGATGCACACCGGCGACCTCGGTTACATGGATGACGACGGCTTCGTCTTCGTCACCGGCCGCAGCAAGGAACTGATCATCAAGGGCGGCGAGAACATCGCGCCGCGCGAAATCGACGAAGCACTGATGAAACATCCCGCCGTACTCGAGGCCGCGGCGGTCGGCATCCCCGATGCCGACTACGGGCAGGACATCATGGCCTGCGTAGTGCTGAAACCCGGAACGGATTGCACGGCTGAAGCGCTGGCCGCGTTTTCACAACAGGAACTCGGCAAGTTCAAAACACCGAAGACCATCAAGTTCGTCAGCGAACTGCCCAAGGGGCCGTCGGGGAAGGTGCAGCGGCTGAAATTGCTGGACACCTGAGAAACGATCCCTGCCGCACGAGTCGTTCCAGCGCGCACGGATTGTGCGTCGCCAACCTTAATCCCGTTATCACCATAAGTAATTGTTTTAATTAATATTTTTATCAATTAAACCCCTCTCGGTGGCATTTTATTGATGTAAACATCAATATTTGTTAAAATTAGTTGATGAATTCATCAACAATATTTCCCCTGCCGGGACAGCTGCTGCAGCAAATGCAAGCTGCCGCCAAACGGCGATTCCGCAATTTTGGCGGCTGGGCCAAGGCTGCCGGCATCCCCAAGGAAACGCTGTCGCGACTCAGGACCAATGCGTCCTGCGACCTGCGCACGCTGGAAGCACTCGCCCATGCCGCCGGGTACATCATCACCGTTGCACCGGCGACGACCACCGGCGGCGGCAATTTCCCGGACGAACTGTCGCGCGAACTGGAAATGAAACTGCTCGACCTGGCCGCCTCCGGCAACACCGACAGCGACACCTGGCGGCAACACGGCCCTGCGTTCTTCATGGGTGGACTGGCAGTCATGCTCGCCGGTTCCCGCGGTTTTGATCGCGAGAAATACCTGCGGCTCGCGGATGAGCTGCATCCCGGCATATCCACGCCGGAAGTGTTCGACCGGTGGCTGCAGCAAACTCCCCTGCGGGCATCACGTTTTCTGCCCATGGCCAGAAAACGCAAGGGCATCGAATGACAGCGGCAAACTAGGGCCCGACGCGAGGCCGTCTTTTTCTGGAGCAGCGCGGTGCATACGGAACAGCGCTGCTGGAAGTGCTGCGCCGGGTTGAATCCCAATTCCGCGGCTACAATCCCGCCGCCCTGCCCATCACCATGACCATCGCGGGCGGCGCCGCGCTGTATCTGCTGACCGACGAGCGCGTCAGCATGGATATCGACGCCACGTTTTCCCGACGGGTGCTGTTCGATAGGGATATCGAAGTCGCGTACCGCGACCCCGACGGACGCGCAGCCCTGCTCTATCTCGACCGCAACTACAATGACACGCTGGGCCTGATGCACGAAGACGCGCATCGCGATGCCCTGAAAATGGAAATCGCAGGCATCGATGACGCCATTCTCGCCATCCGCGTACTCACCCCGCTCGATCTCGCCGTATCCAAGCTCGCGCGGTTCTCCGATCAGGACCGCGAGGACATCCTGCTGCTCGCCCGGCGAAAACTCATAGACGCGGCATCGCTGCGCGCCCGCGCGGAAGACGCCCTGAAAGCCTATGTCGGCAATATCGCACCCGTTCGCAATACCATCGAGATTGCCTGCCGGTTGATTGAATCCTTCAATCCCGGAAAAAAATCACCGGGAAAGGTCTGACGGTATTTTCACGGCGGGAGGGAGGCCGGCAAATACAGGGCGCCGAAGGACATCAGGAATGTCAGCGAACTGCCCAAGGGGCCGTCTGGAAAGGTACAGCGGCTGAAACTGTTGGAGCACTGAACCGGACCACGTGATCAGGTCCGGGGCAGCGCCATTACTGCCTCCAACCCGCCCGCTGCGTGATTGCGCAGCGTTATATGCCCGCCATGCAGTTCCACCACATTCTTCGCAATCGCCAGCCCCAGCCCGGTGCCGCCGGTATCGCGGTTGCGTGAACCTTCGACGCGGTAAAACGGCTCAAAAACTTTCTCGAGTTGCTCCGGTGGCAGTCCCGGACCTTCATCCCGGATGCTGATCTGCAAGCGTTCGGCACCGTCATCAACAATCACCTGCGCAGACCTGCCGTACTTGATCGCATTCTCCAGCAAATTCGAGAAGCAGCGCTTCAGCGCCTGCGGCCGGCCCGGATACGGCCCCATCGCACGGCCCTCGATGGTCACCGTGCCGCCGGTTTCGCACAGGTCGGCCTGCAGGCTTTCGAGCAGCGCATTCACATCCACCGGCCGTACCGTTTCACCGTTGTCCATGCCGCGCAGGAAATCCAGTGCGGACGCCACCATCGCTTCCATTTCCTGCAGGTCGTTGCCGAACTTCGTGCGCAGTTGCGCATCTTCCAGCAGTTCGGCGCGCAATCTCAATCGCGTGATCGGTGTCTTCAGATCGTGCGACATTGCCGCCAGCACCTGCGTGCGCTCGCGCAGATACGTGGCCAGGCGCGACTGCATGGTATTGAAGGCGCGTGCCGCGCTCACCACTTCCGTCGGGCCGGTTTCCGCCAGCGGCGGCCGGTTGATGTTCCTGCCCAGTTCGTCGGCTGCGTCGGCCAGTGTCTTCAGCGGCCGGGTCGCCCAGCGCACTGCGATCAATGACACCACGATCACTGCTGTCAGCAACAAGCCTATGCTCAGCAGCACACGGAAGGGCCAGTTCTCGGTCGCCGGTAGCTGCCGCGTGTCGAAGGTAGCCAGCGTGCCATCCTGCAGCCCCACCTGCGCAACAAACGTCAGTCCGCCACCACGCGCCCCGTAGTGCATCATCGGCGGCGTCAAGTCCGCGTCACCATCACCCCTTTGTGGCCGGTGCATGCCCCCGCCACCGCCACCCGGATAGGGCCCAGGCTGAGCCATGCCGACCACCACCAGGCGCCCATCACCGAGATACCGGAGCAACAACGACGTGAACAACGCAGCCCGCGCACCCGCTTCATTTTCGGCCTCGGGTGGACTCAACGGTCCACGGTCGAGACGGACAGTCAATGGCGGCGCACTCAGCACTTTGACGATCTTGTTCCGCTCCGCCGGCGTCATGGTATCGAGCAGGCGTACGATGTCGGCAATGCGCTGCGCCGACTGCATGCCGCTGGCCTGCGCCAGCAGTTCACCGCGGTCATGCATGTGGATGGCAAAACTCAGCAACTGCGCAGTCAGCAGACCGCCGAGCAGCACCAGCACCAGGCGACTGAACAGCGAACGCGGCAGCAGGTTCATCGCGCGCCCGCCACGACATGGGCAGCAAACACGTAGCCCTGACCACGCATGGTTTTGATGATCGCCGGATCCTTGGCGTCCTCGCCAAGGCGCTGCCGCAGCCGGCTGACCTGCACATCGATCGCCCGGTCATAGGGACCGGCATCGCGCGACAGCATCAGATCGATCAGCTGGTCGCGCGTCAGCACCCGGTTGGGATGATCGACAAAAATCTTCAGCAGGCGGAAGTCAGTGCCGCTCAACGCCACGATTACGCCCTGCGGCGATTTGAGGTTGCGCGTGGCGCAGTCGAGGGTCCAGCCGGCGAAACGAAACACGCCCGACTCATCAGTCTGCAGATTTTCCGGCAGCGATCGCGAACGTCGCAGCACGCTCTTGATCCGCGCCAGCAGTTCGCGCGGGCTGAAGGGTTTGGCGACGTAATCATCAGCACCCAGTTCGAGACCGACGATACGATCGGTCTCGTCGCCGCGTGCGGTGAGCATGATGATCGGCACCGTGGAGCGGGCCCGCAGCTCGCGACACAGCGTCAGGCCGTCTTCACCGGGCAGCATCACGTCGAGGATGATTACATCGGGACGCGAGGTTTCGACTGCGGCCCGCAATCCCCTGCCATCGGCTAACGCGGTCACGCGATAGCCCTGCTTCTGCAGGTATTCATCCAGCAGCGCGCGGATCTCGCGGTCGTCATCCACGACAAGGATGTGGTCGGGCGTAGTCATGGCTTGTTTATACCGGAGGCTCGGGCGTCCGGCCTGAAAAATTGTATCGCAGTGTATCAATCCGCCCCGGCCTGCAAACCAGCGATACCAAACGCCCCTTGCCGGACACAGTTGCGTTACAGGTTAATGCGTTAATCGAATCGTCAGGAAAGCCCGGTGCCGCCGAATGCGGGTAACGACGGGCCGACCGGGGACACCGACACAACCACTACGGAAAGGAAGAAATCATGAAAAAGCTGAACAAAATCGCAATTGCACTCGCCGTTTCCATCACTGCAGGACTCGCCGCCACTGCTTACGCCCATCAGGGCGAAGGCCGCGGGATGGGTTACGGTGCACAGGGTGGCCAGCACCAGGGAATGCAGGGCGGCATGACGGGGCACGGCCAGATGCAGGGCATGGGTGGCCGCGGCGAAGGCTGCGATGCCGGGAAAAGCGCAGGCAACCGTCCGCAAGTCGGCCAGCAACTGATGACGCCGGAAGAGCGTACCGCGATGCGCGATAAAATGCGCAATGCCGGCTCGCCCGAAGAGCGCCAGCAAATTGCGGCGGCCAACCACGCCGAAATGCAGAAGCGTGCGGCGGAACAAGGCATCACACTGCCGGAACATCGCGGACCGCAGGGTCGCGGTTACGGTCAGCGCGGCATGGGCAACACGCCGGCGACGCCTGAGTCTGCACAGTAAGCAGATTGTTTGTCCGGGGACAGGGTTTCCCTGTCCCATTTTTTAGCATCATTAATGCATTAATTTCGCCCGGAGGGCGAAAGGAGAACCTTTCATGCGCCGGCTTTCTGTCCTCACCGTAACCGTTCTGCTGCTGACTGGCGCAGCCCTGCCACCATCCGCCTCGGCGCAATCGCCCCATACGCACCAGCACAGTTTCGGCAATGCCGAAAAATGGGCGCAGGTCTTTGACGACCCGGACCGCGACGCGTGGCAGAAACCGCATGAAGTCATTCAGGCGCTGAAGCTCAAGCCGGATGCAGTCATCGCCGATATCGGGTCGGGGACCGGCTATTTCTCGGCGCGTTTTGCCAACATGGTGCCGCAGGGCAAAGTCTACGGCGTCGATACCGAACCCGACATGGTGAAATATCTGGCTGAGCGTGCAAAACGCGAAGGGTTGAAGAACATCACCGCCCTGCTCGCCAAACCCGGCGACCCCGGCCTGCCCGAAAAAACCGACCTGATCATCTACGTCGATGTGTATCACCACGTCGATCACCGCGTAGACTATTTCCGCCGCCTGCAGAATTCACTGCGGCCGGGAGGCCGGCTGGCCATCATCGATTTCAGGATGGACGCACCCAACGGCCCGCCAAAGGCTGCGCGCATCGCGCCGGAACAGGTGAAGGCCGAACTGCAGCGCGCCGGCTATCTGCTCGACGAAGAGCACGGATTCCTGCCGAACCAGTATTTCCTCGTTTTCCGGCCCGGGACGCACTGAGCTCCCTACCGCCTTTAACAGGAGGTCAACATGAACAGATTCGATCGTCGCAAATTTCTGCAAGGCATTGCTGCCGGCGGCGCCCTGCTCGCCAGCGGAGATTATGCTTTCGCCGGAGCCATGACTCATGCCCTGCCGCCCGTAGCCACTCCCGGATTCAATCCGGACATCGAGCTCGAACTGAACGCAGTTGCAGACTCGATTGCAGTCCTGCCCGGAAATGCCACGCGCGTCTGGCGCTACAACGGACGCGTGTTACGCGGCAATCCGCAGACACTGGGCATGCTCGACGGTTCCGGCCACATTCCGATCATCCGCGCACGCCGCGGCCAGAAGATCCGTATCCATTTCAGCAATCAGTTGCCCGAGGACTCGATCGTGCACTGGCACGGCCTGCATATCGTGCAGCGCATGGATGGCCACCCCATGTATGCGATCGGGCCCGGCAAAACATT
>JAOUIN010000039.1 GCA_029883965.1 Betaproteobacteria bacterium | reverse complement strand
GGAATCTCGGTTGATTTCTGTTCCTCTGCCTACTTAGATGTTTCAGTTCAGCAGGTTCGCTCTACCCACCCTATGTATTCAGGTGGGAGTAACCCTTGCGGGTTGGGTTTCCCCATTCGGAAATCCCCGGATCAAAGCTTGTTTGCCAGCTCCCCGGGGCTTATCGCAGGCTACTACGTCCTTCATCGCCTGTAATCGCCAAGGCATCCACCACATGCACTTATTCGCTTGACCCTATAACTTTGAGCCCTCGGACTCGGCGTCCGAAGAATCGCAGCTACAGGTAAAAACTCATGTTTGCGGCGTTTGACAAGGTTTAAGTCAAACGCCAGATACAATCAAACCCAATGTCTGACTTTCTCCCGGCAATCGCAAATGAAACGCGACACCGGTACTGAAATCAGAACCTTTACTTCTTCCGTTTTTTTAAAGAACACTACAGCCTCTGGTCAAAAAGCCAGAACGAAGCGGCTACGCTTGATTCTGGTTTCTTGAAATTGAATGGTGGAGGTGAACGGGATCGAACCGATGACCTCCTGCTTGCAAAGCAGGCGCTCTCCCAACTGAGCTACACCCCCGATAAAGAATTTGGTGGGTCTGGATGGGTTCGAACCATCGACCCCCGCCTTATCAAGACGGTGCTCTAACCAGCTGAGCTACAGACCCTCAAGAGCATGAGGGCGGAGACGTCTGCCGCAAGGAGTCAAAGTATCTTCCACCCCGCGCCTCGCGTCTTACGCCTCACTGCTTTACAAACAACCGATAAGTGTGGACACCTGGCCCGGAATGCATTCTCTAGAAAGGAGGTGATCCAGCCGCAGGTTCCCCTACGGCTACCTTGTTACGACTTCACCCCAGTCATGAATCTCACCGTGGTAAGCGCTCTCCTTGCGGTTAAGCTACCTACTTCTGGTGGAACCCACTCCCATGGTGTGACGGGCGGTGTGTACAAGACCCGGGAACGTATTCACCGCGACATGCTGATCCGCGATTACTAGCGATTCCGGCT
The DNA here is from genome assembly GCA_029883965.1 of Betaproteobacteria bacterium. Taxonomy (GTDB): domain Bacteria; phylum Pseudomonadota; class Gammaproteobacteria; order Burkholderiales; family SG8-41. The sequence continues at coordinate 13,004 of JAOUIN010000039.1, read as the reverse complement.
TCATGCAGTCGAGTTGCAGACTACAATCCGGACTACGATCGGCTTTCTGGGATTAGCTCCCCCTTGCGGGTTGGCAGCCCTCTGTACCGACCATTGTATTACGTGTGAAGCCCTACCCATAAGGGCCATGAGGACTTGACGTCATCCCCACCTTCCTCCGGTTTGTCACCGGCGGTCCCATTAGAGTGCCCAACTAAATGTAGCAACTAATGGCAAGGGTTGCGCTCGTTGCGGGACTTAACCCAACATCTCACGACACGAGCTGACGACAGCCATGCAGCACCTGTGTTACGGTTCCCTTTCGGGCACTTCCACATCTCTGCGGAATTCCGTACATGTCAAGGGTAGGTAAGGTTTTTCGCGTTGCATCGAATTAATCCACATAATCCACCGCTTGTGCGGGTCCCCGTCAATTCCTTTGAGTTTTAATCTTGCGACCGTACTCCCCAGGCGGTCAACTTCACGCGTTAGCTTCGTTACCAAGGAATTTCTTCCCCGACAACTAGTTGACATAGTTTAGGGCGTGGACTACCAGGGTATCTAATCCTGTTTGCTCCCCACGCTTTCGTGCCTGAGCGTCAGTGTTAACCCAGGGGGCTGCCTTCGCCATCGGTGTTCCTCCACATATCTACGCATTTCACTGCTACACGTGGAATTCCACCCCCCTCTGCCACACTCTAGCCTGCCAGTAACAAGCGCAATTCCCAAGTTGAGCTCGGGGATTTCACACCTGTCTTAACAGACCGCCTGCGCACGCTTTACGCCCAGTAATTCCGATTAACGCCTGCACCCTACGTATTACCGCGGCTGCTGGCACGTAGTTAGCCGGTGCTTCTTCTGTGGGTACCGTCAGTAGTCCGTGTTATTAACACGGACCGTTTCGTCTCCACCGAAAGAGCTTTACAACCCGAAGGCCTTCTTCACTCACGCGGCATGGCTGGATCAGGCTTGCGCCCATTGTCCAAAATTCCCCACTGCTGCCTCCCGTAGGAGTCTGGACCGTGTCTCAGTTCCAGTGTGGCTGATCGTCCTCTCAGACCAGCTACGGATCGTCGCCTTGGTAGGCTTTTACCCCACCAACTAGCTAATCCGACATCGGCCACTCCAATAGTGCGAGGCCTTGCGGTCCCCCGCTTTCATCCGTAGATCGTATGCGGTATTAGCCTATCTTTCGACAGGTTATCCCCCGCTACTGGAAATGTTCCGATGTATTACTCACCCGTTCGCCACTCTACTTGCGGGTTGCCCCGCTTTCGCGTTCGACTTGCATGTGTAAGGCATGCCGCCAGCGTTCAATCTGAGCCAGGATCAAACTCTTCAGTTTAATCTCTGCAAGTAAATCTCTCGCTTGACGTATGTTTCAATAATCATGCGAGCACTTCTTTATATCTTGATTCAACCGCACGCGTTTCCTTGCGCGGCCGCATTCAAGACCAAGTGCCCACACTTATCGGCTGTAAATTTTTAAAGAACGTTGGTAGCGGGGATAGGATTTGAACCTATGACCTTCGGGTTATGAGCCCGACGAGCTGCCAGACTGCTCCACCCCGCGCCCGATCAAGCCAAGCATTGTAACTGTTTGCTTTCTTTTTTGTCAACAAACAACTGCAATTTTTCCTGACTTTTCGCTAATCTTTTTGGCCCTGGCTGGCCGCTAAGTCCTGCATTAGCGAAGCCCGCGATTATCAGGGCTTTTTTGGGGGAACGCAATACATTCCGCGAAATATTTTAAGGCTTATCGACCCGCCACAGGCACCGGTGACTTGCGCCGCCGGAAAAACTCTGCCGCACGTTCCATGCTGACGAAGAATGTAGGTGTTACATACAACGTCAGCATCTGCGAAAACACGAGTCCACCGACCACTGCAATGCCCAGCGGCTGACGCATTTCCGACCCGGTACCGGTGCCGAACGCCAGAGGCAAGGTGGCACAGATCGCCGCTGCGGTAGTCATCATGATCGGTCGAAAGCGGATGATCGATGCCTCAACGATCGCGTCTGCTGCAGAAAGACCTTTCTCCCTCTGCAACTGGATTGCAAAATCGACCATCATGATGCCGTTTTTCTTCACCAATCCCACCAGCAGTATGATCCCGACAAAGCTGAAAACATTAAGCTCCTGCCCCGCAATCCACAGCATCAGCAGAGCACCGAATCCAGCGAACGGTAGCGCGGTCAGAATCGTGATCGGATGCCCGTAATGCTCATACAGTACGGCCAGCACCATGTAGATCACGAGTATGGTAATCAGCAGCAGTATCGGCAGCGTGCGAAACGCTTCCTCGAATGCTTGCGCATTGCCCGCGACAGAATAGGTAACGCCCACCGGCAACACCTCGCCTGCGAGTTCTTTCACATGCGATACCGCGTCACCAATCGACAATCCGGGCGCCAGATTGAACGACAGCACCACCGACAGCAGTTGCCCGTAATGGCTGACCGATACCGGTCCGACCCCCATTTTGATGTCTGCCACGGCCTGTATGGGCACCATCTGCCCAGTTGACGATTGCACGTAAAGTGAGCGTAACGCATTGATATCACGCTGAAATTTAGGATCCAGCTCGAGCAGGACATTGTATTGGTCGGTGGCTCCGTAAAGCGTACTGATGCGGCGCCCGCCATACGCGTTATACAGCGCGGTTTCGACCTGCTGCGGCGACACCCCGAGCACTGCCGCGCGGTCGCGCAGGATATCGATCTGGATTTCCGGGTTGCTCAGCTCCAGGCTGGAATTCACGTCCTGCAGCATGCTCGATTCGCGCAGCCTGCTTTCCAGCACTGCGCTGGCGTCATACAACTGCTTCTGATCAGAGCCCTGCAGCACCAGTTGATAATCGCTGGTGCTGATCAATCCACCGATGCGGATAGCCGGCGGATTATTCATGAACACACGCAACCCCTGTGCTCCGCCTGAGAATTCACGACGCAACTGCTGGATCACGTTGTCAGCGCCGGCCTTGCGCTCATCACGCGGCTTCAGCCGCACAATAATCCGGCCGATATTGCTGCCGATCACGCCACCGGTACCCTGACCGGCCGTAGACATCACCGCTTCGACATTGGGATTTTTTTCAATGATGGCAGCGACGCGGGCCTGGCGTTTTTCCAGGTCGTTGAACGGTACGCCTTCCGGTGCCCGCGTGTTGCCGAAGAAGACACCCGTGTCCTGACGCGGTATGAATCCCTGCGGGACCGCCTTGTAAATAATCACCGTCAACACCAGGAACACCGCCGAACCGAACAACATCAACCCGCGGTGACGCATGGTCCAGCGCAGACTCGTCGCGTAAACATCACGCATGGCGTCAAATCCGCGCTCGAACATCTGATACACGCGCCCGTGCTCTTCGTTCGGCCTCAGCATCAGGCTGCACATCATCGGCGTCATCGACAGCGATATCACGCCGGAAACCAGAACCGCCACACCCACGCTCACCGCAAATTCCCGGAACAACCGGCCGATCATGCCTTCCATGAACAGGATGGGAATAAACACCGCCGCCAGCGACACCGTCATCGACAGCACTGTAAATCCGATCTCCTGCGCACCCTCCAGCGCCGCAGTCATGCGGTCCTTCCCCATCTCCATGTGTCGCGTGATGTTTTCGAGCACCACAATCGCGTCGTCGACGACGAATCCCACCGCCAGAATGATCGCCATCAGCGACAGGTTGTTCAAGCTGTAACCAAGCACCGACATCGCGCCAAACGTGGCGATAATCGATGTGGGCAATATCAGCGCAGTAATCAGTGTCGATCGCGCATTGCGCAGGAACAGCAGAATCACCAGAACAACCAGAATGATCGAAAGCACCAGGTGAAACTCGACCTCGTGAATCGACGATTGAATAAACTCCGCACGGTCGTTCACCAGATTGATCCGCACACCCGGCGGCGCACTCGCTTCGATTTCCGGAAACAGGGCACGCAGGTTTTTCGAAACCTCGACCGTATTTGCACCCGGCTGCCGGTAAATCGCGAGAATGATCGCGCGCTCCCCGTTTAGCCAGCTCTTGATCTTGGAATTCTCGATGCCGTCGAGCGCATTGCCGACATCCGACAAACGGACCGGCATGCCGTCCTTGTAGGCCACGATCAGGTTGTTGAAATTTTCCGCTCGCTGCAGTTTTCCTGATGACTTGACCGTGAAATCGCGTGCCCCGCCTTGCAATACGCCGGAAGGAAGATTGCTGTTGGCATTCTGAATCGCACTGACCACGCGCTCCAGCCCAAGACTGCGTTTTGACATCGCCTCCGGATCCAGCAAAACGCGAACGGCGTAACGTTGCGATCCGAAAATCTGCACCTGCGCTACGCCACTGACCATCGAAAAGCGCTGTGCTATGTGCGTGTCCGCGAATTCGTCAAGCGCGGGCAGCGGCAACGTCTTCGCGGTCAGCGCCAGGAACAGAATCGGCGAATCAGCCGGATTGATCTTGCGCAGCGTCGGCGGATCGATGCCCTCCGGCAGGCGTCGCATGGATTGCGAAATGGCCGTCTGCACATCCTGCGCAGCGGCATCGATATCGCGATCGAGCTTGAACTGCAGCGTGACCCTGGTGCGCCCGGTGCTGTTCACGGAACTCATCGAGTCAACACCGGATATCTGGCTGAATTGCCGCTCCAGCGGCGTCGCCACTGTCGACGCCATGATGTTCGGATTCGCGCCCGGAAGATCGGCGGTGACCGAGATCGTGGGGAAATCCACATTCGGCAGTTCGTTGACCGGCAACGCGCGAAAGGCGATCAACCCGAATACGATGATCGCGACCACCAGCACGGTGGTCGCCACAGGACGGACTATGAAAATTCGAGAGATATTCATGATCAATAACCTCCGGATGCCAACCCCTGTTACTTGGGTGCCGCCTTCGTATCGGCTTTCCCGCCTTCAGTCTTGCCGTCGCTCTTGCCTTCGCCTTTCTTTCCGCCTTTGCCTTCACCCTTCTTGCCACCTTTGCCCTTGCGCGGCTCGGCGCTTTCCGTCCCATCGCTAACCTTGACTGTGCCACCCGGCCGCAGCGCCTGCGGAATCTCGGTAATGACGTGGTCGCCACCCTTGACGCCCGAGGCAATGACGATTTCACCCCCGACCTGCCGTGCGACCTTTACCGGCCGCACTTCCACCTTGTCCTCGGCGCCGATCAGGTAGACGAAAGGTCCGTCCTGCCCCGGCTGTACCGCCACCTCAGGCACCACCACCGCCTCCGGTTCCACGGTCAGCACCAACCTGACGTTGACAAACTGGCCCGGCCAGATGAGTTCCTTGGTGTTATCCACCCTGGTCTTGAGCAACACCGTCCCGGTCTGCGGTGTGACCGTGTTGTCGATAAACACCAACTTGCCGATGGCTGCGGGCAAGCCCGCGCGATCAGGCAGTATTTCAATGCGAATGTCTTTTTCGCCCTGGTAACGGCGCAGTTCTTCGAGCTGGCGTTCGGGGATACTAAATCCCACCAGCACCGGATCCGTGCTGTTGATTGTTACCAGCGGCACGCCGCCACCGGAGGCGACCACCAGATTGCCTGGCTTTACCGCCAACTGCCCGGTGCGGCCGCTGATCGGCGCCACGATGCGTGAAAACTCCAGTTGGATCCGCGCCTGTTCGACCGCAGCCTGACCGGCCTGTACGACGGCCTCCAGCGACTTGGCTGACGTAACTGCCACATCATATTCCTGGCGAGTAATGAATTCGCGCTTCAGCAGCGGCTCCATGCGTTGCTCCTGCGCCCTGGCGTTCTCCAGCTGCGCACGGTCGCGCGCGAGCGCCGCAACCGCCTGGTTGTATTGCGCTTGGAATGTACGCGGATCGATCTGGAACAGCAGTTGCCCGGCCTTGACCTTGTCACCCTCGCGAAACGCCACGCTCTGCAGCACGCCGCTCACCTGCGCGCGCACCTGCACGCTCTGTTCGGCCTCCACGGTCCCTACGGCTTCGATCAGCACCGGCATGGGTTTGACCACGGCACGCGCCGCCTTGACCGTCAGCGGCCCGCCGCGCCCGCCCTTGGCACCTTTGGCACCCTTGCCTTTGGCTTTCGCGCCATCAGACGCACTTTGCTGCGACTGCTGCCAATACCAATAGCCGCCCGCCACCGCTGCGCCCAGCGCGATAAACACCAGCACCATTGTCAGTCGTTTCATTTCGCTCCGCCCGCTGCCTTGAGTAAGTCGCTCGCGCCGACGGCGACCTGCAGACGCGCGAGAGTTGTAAACCAGTCCAGATAGGACTGTATGCGTTGCACCCGCGCATTCGACTCATCCTGCTGCGCGGTAATCAGATCCAGAATGCTGCCGAACCCGCTCTGATAGCGCGCCAGTGTCGCCTGCGCAGTCTGCTCTGCGGAGCGCACCTGCGCTTCCGTGCTGGCAATACTGCTGGCCGCCGTATTCAAGTCGTAATAGCCCTGCCAGACTTCGACCTCCGCCTGGCGGACCAGCACATCACGGCTCGCCTCTGCCGCCTCGGCCAGGACCTGCGCCTGCCGCGTACTATAGGTATCCCGGAATCCCGTAAATATCGGAATGCGCACGGCCAGGCCGATGTTATAGGCGCTGGCCGTCGGCCGGTTATCGGTAAATATCGTATGGGCACCACCGCCCGCAATCTCGATGGACGGCAATCCGGCACGCTCCACCGCCTTGGCATTCGCCTGCGCCGCGCGCACCTGCGCCTCTGCCGCAACCAGGTCCGGACGTGAAGCTTTCGACCGCGTCAGCAAGTCACCAATCGTCGATGCCACCTCGCCGATCCGCGGCGGCGCTTCCAGCGGACGCACGCCGATAGAAACGTTCACCGGCAAACCGACCACGGAAGCCAGCTGACCACGCGATTTCTCCAATTCTCCATTACTGCGCGTCAGGTTCAGCTGCGCCTGCGCAACCAGCGTTTCCGCACGATATACGTCGGCTACCGTCGCCAGTCCGGACTCACGACGCTTCTGCGCTGCCTCCAGCGCGGTTTCCGCGTTCTTCAGTGACAGAATATTGGTACGAACCAGCGCCTCGTTGCCGATCAGCCGATAGTAGGCCTGCTCAACCAGAAAAATAACATCCTGCAGCACCCGGTTATGCACCAGATTCGCCGCCAGCAGCCGGTATTCACTGGTCTCGATCTGAAACCCCCGCACGCCGAAATCGAACAACACATAACTGAGGCTGACTGCCGGGCCATACCGTGTCTGCCATGGAACGATAGTTCCCGCGTTAGACACCTGCTGACTGCGCGTCACCGCATAACTCGCGCTGATCTGCGGTAGTTCATCCGCTTTTTCTATGCCCACCCCGGCTGCTGCGGCGCGCGCTGCCAACCACGACTGGCGGGTGCGCGGATTATTGCGTAACGCGTACTCGCTGAGTTCCGGCAACGACAACGGCAGATTACGCGCCAGTTCCCCTGTTGCAGTCGGCGCGCCCACGATCGGCAGCACCAGCGATGGCTCCCAGCGGGTATGGGGTGCCGGCGCGACCTTTGCATCGGTCGCGAACGGATCGCGCGTGATGGCCTGCGCCGCGGCCAGCGTCGTTACCAGCGATAAAAATAAAAAAAGCGCCCCCACAGGGAGCGCCAAGTATGTGGAGCCAAATCGGTTCATGCCGAGGCTTATCTTTTCAGGTAACAAATCAAATGCAGGCGAGGCATGGTAGCACCAAATTTCCGCGATGGACCGGAAGCCCGGCCGGTTAACCAGAGACGGGGCGTTGCGCACACATCCACAATATGAGACATACGGATTCAACACTTTATCCCAGCATAGAATAAATGGATAAATCGCAATCAGACCACATGCTAGCCTCGAACGCCTTATCAACCCCTAACCCCAACAGGAAACCCCGGTGACCAAGCTGGTAAATCCCCACGGAGGAGGTCCGTTAAAACCTTTGCAGCTTGCCGGCACCGCGTGCGCTGCTGAACTCAAGCGCGCAGCCGGACTGCCCAAAATCTCCGTCAGCTCCCGCGAAAAAGGCGACCTGCTGATGCTCGGCATCGGCGGCTTCACTCCGCTCGACGGCTTCATGACCCACGCAGACTGGCAAAGCGTCTGCGACAACTACACCCTGTCCTCAGGCGTTTTCTGGCCTATCCCGATCACGCTGTCTGCTTCAAAAACGGCCGCCGACAGCATCAAGCCCAACAGCGACATTGCGCTCACCGATGGCGACAACGGTGACATTCTCGCGACCATGACGGTCACCGAGAAGTACACCATCGACAAGGCTCACGAATGCAAAGCCGTATTCCGCACGACCGACCCCGAGCATCCGGGCGTCCGGATGGTGATGGATCAAGCTGACGTGAACCTTTCAGGACCGGTCAAAGTGCTGTCTCAGGGCGGTTTCCCCGAGAAATACGGCGCGATGTACATGACGCCCGCACAAACCCGGGCTGCATTCGACGCCAATGGCTGGGCGACCGTCGCCGCCTTCCAGACGCGCAACCCGATGCACCGCTCGCACGAATACCTGGCCAAGGTCGCCATCGAAGTGTGCGACGGCGTGCTGGTGCACTCGCTGCTCGGCAACCTGAAGCCCGGCGACATTCCCGCCGACGTACGCACCAAAGCCATCGCGGTGCTGATCGAGAAATACTTCGTCAAAAAGACGGTCGTGCAATCCGGTTACCCGCTGGACATGCGCTATGCCGGTCCGCGGGAAGCGCTGCTCCATGCCGTATTCCGCCAGAACTACGGCTGCTCGCACCAGATCATCGGCCGTGACCACGCCGGCGTCGGCAGCTATTACGGCCCCTTCGACGCGCATCACATCTTCGATGAAATACCGAAAGGCGCGCTGGAAACACAGCCGCTGAAAATAGACTGGACGTTCTGGTGTTACCAGTGCGGCGGCATGGCCTCCGCCAAGACCTGTCCGCACGACGAAAAGGACCGGCTGCTGGTATCCGGCACCAAACTGCGCAAATGGCTGTCCGAAGGTGACGATGTGCCGGCTGAATTCAGCCGGCCGGAAGTGCTGGAAATCCTGCGCGCCTACTACGCGACCATAGACGCCAAGGACAAAGTCGAAGTCAAACTGTCAGGACACTCCGGGCGCTGACCACAGGGCTGTCCGCAGTGCCTGCACGTGAAAAAGCCGCCTGCACAGGCGGCTTTTTTTGCCGGGCAAAACGCAGCAGACAGGCGCCGCGCTTAACCGTGCCGCGGCATGACGCCTACGGCTTTTTCGGCGTCTTGTATTCGACTTCCTTCTGTAACGGCTTCCAGACGGTTTCGAAACCGACAAACCCCTTTTCGTTCGGCGCCATCTGACGCGTCGTGTAAAAAGCCGTATGCCCGTCGGGAACCGGGGTGGTAGAGGGTTTTTGATCGCTCATAATTCGCCTTTTTCGTGAAGTCAGGATTTCAAGTAACAAAGCCGGAAGTTGTCCGCTACCATTCTACCCCGTTGCTCAAACAGGTCTCATCAGCGACGGATCGATGTCAGCGCCCGCAACGATCGCCCCGCCCGCCCTGTTCTCTTCATCAGTGGCGTCGCGCACGGTCAGTATCTCGAGCTGGAAAACAACCTCCCTGCCGCACAGCGGGTTGTTGCCGTCGACAGTCAGCCTCTCGTCGTCCAGATGCGTCACCAGAAAACTGCGGGTCTGGCCCTTGTCGTTTTCCATGAGGATGGAAGTGCCGATTTGTCGATACTCCTCGGGGACGTTTTCGATGTGATCGGAAAAAACCAGCGACTCGTCCCTGGGGCCGAAGATCTGGTTGCCGTCGATGGGCACTTCGATGACATCGCCGGCAGACTTGCCCGCCAGCGCCATGTGGACGGAAGGTGCCAGAATTTCATTGTGTCCGTGTACATAGCCCAACGGGAACTCGACACGGGTGAGAACATGCCCCGACTTCCTGTCGGTCACCTTGTAGGTGAGTTCGACGAACTTGCCGTCCTGGATGACTTCGCTCACGTCAAATCCCGCCGAAACGTTCAGAAGATGGATGCACCGAAAATCCTGACCTTTCCATCCTCATAGCCGAGAACCAGCCTGCCCAGCCACTCGCCCGGCTTTTTGGTGCTGCGCTGCCGGTACAGGACAGTCACATGCTCGCCCCGGCGGATAATACCCAGCGAATCGATGTCTTCGGACAGGCTTCTCGCCAGTTCACTGTTTGCGAACTGGTGGCCCGCAACCACCTGATCTATCGCACGCGCCAGGGAGCCGGAAAAGTTCTTTGCGAACTCCCCGTATTTACCTTCATTCGAAGCTTTGACGAGGTCGCGCCACAGGAGATTGGCCATGGCCTGAATCTCCTCATCGTTTTTTTCAATGATGTTCACGCGAGGCTCCTGCTGGCCGGAAGCAATCGGCTTCGCAGGACTCATGACGCCAGCCATATCGCTACTCGTTTTCGCCAACCAGGTGATAACACGGCGCCTTCTCCATGGTGTATTCGCCGGTTGCCGGATCGCGGCGCGAAACCGTCAGCACATGCCAGTTTTCGTCGTCCACCTTCATCGCGTCGCCGCGGTAGTAGTAACCCGGCCAGCGCGTCTCCTTGCGGAACAGCGTGTGCTGGGTGACGCACTCCGCAGCGCGGTGGCGATGCTTCAATTCCCACGCACGCAGCAACTCGTGGATATCCTCGGCGGCCAGGTTCTGCAGGTCTTCCTCCATGATCTTGAGCTTCTTCAGACCGATGTTCAGGAGTTTCTCGTTGGTCATGTAGTTGACGGTCACGCCGCCGCAATACTCGTCCATCAGCTTCTGCAGGCGGTCCAGGCCCTGCTTGGGATTGATGTAGTGAGGGTTGACATCACCCGCCACGATTTCATTGCGGTAGATCCGGTAGTGCTCCATCGGCTTGTAGATCTCCTGCCTGCGGCGGTTGATCTGCTCCTCGGATACAACGATGCCTTCGGCCTTGCCGTCGTCGATGTATTTGCAGGCGGCCTTCGCAGCGAGACGGCCTTCGGTAAACGAACCGGACGAGAACGCGTGCGGTGTGCCGCCGACGGCGTCACCGGCGCCGAACAGACCTTCGATCGTCGTCATGCGGTTGTAGCCCCAGAAATACTCGGGAGGGGAAACGTCCTCGGGACCCGAACACCAGGCGCCCGAGCCGGTTGCGTGGGAGCCCATGACATAGGGTTCGGACGTGGTCAGTTCGGGATTCTCGTTCTTGGGATCCACATCGGTGGCCGCCCACAGCACTGCCTGGCCGACGGTCATGCCGAGGAAGTTTTCCCAGCCGACCTCTTCCAGATGCGGATCCTGGAAGGCTTTCATGGTCACCATATGTATGGGGCCGCGGCCGGCATTGACTTCGCTGATGATGCAATGGTTGCGCAAGCAGGTCGGGATCGGCCGATGGGTCAGGTGCGAGGCTTCCGGATCGAGATATTCCTTGCCGACCATTTCCTGTAGCGCGGGGAACCACTTGGATTCGTACTCCTCGCCCAGACCGTTCTGCGTGTAGGTCTTCAGATGCAGGAAGTAGGCGCCGACCGGGCCGTAACCGTCCTTGAAACGCGCCAGCACAATCCGATTTTCCATCTGCGTCATCTTGGCGCCGGCGTCGATCATCAGCCCGTAGGCCGATGCAGACGACCACGGTGCATACCAGGTGCGGCCGGAACCCTCGCCCACTGAACGCGGCTTGAAGATGTTCGAGGCCCCGCCCGCGCCGCAGATCACGGTCTTGGACTTGAAGACGTGGTAGTTGCCGGTGCGCACGTTGAAGCCGACGGCACCGGCAATCCGGTTTTCCTTGCTCTCATCCATCAGCAGGTGAGTGACGCAGATGCGGTTGAACACCTTGTCCGCCGATTTCTTGGCGGCCTCGGCCACGATGGGCTTGTAGGATTCGCCGTGGATCATGATCTGCCATCGCCCTTCACGCAGATAGCGCCCGGTTTTCGGGTCCTTCATGATGGGCAGGCCCCACTCTTCGAACTGATGCACCGTGGAGTCGACGTGACGCGCCATGTCGAACAGCAGGTCTTCCCGCACCATACCCATCAGGTCGATACGCGCGTAGCGTACATGGTCCTCCGGCTTGTTCTCACCCCAGCGCGTGCCCATATAGCAGTTGATCGCGTACAGCCCCTGCGCAACCGCACCCGAGCGATCGATATTGGCCTTCTCGGCGATGACAATTTTCTTGTCCTGCCCCCAGAATCTGGCCTCCCATGCGGCACCCGTGCCGCCAAGGCCTGCACCGACGACCAGAACATCGATGCCGTCTTCGACAATCGTTTCGTAAGCCATCAGTAAGCCACGCCTTTCTTCATCTTGAGACCATTGGATTTAAGTGTATGCAGATCGCCGTCATCCATGCGGACATACTTCGGCTCGCTGTACAACAGCTGACTGTCGCGCATTTCCTTGCTGGGCCCGGGAACCTCCGCAAGCTTGGGGATCGCCGTCCCCCAGGGCTTGGTGGTAATGGGTGACAGAAAGTTCTTTTCCGTACCGTTGCGGAATTTGATCTTCCACGCGATCGTGCCTTTCTCCTCGTCGCGCTGGACACGCACACTGTGACCGAGCGGTGCAAAGTCGGCATAGCCGCGCACATCGATCGCATTCTGCGGACAGGCCTTGACGCAGGAATAACACTCCCAGCACATGTTGGGTTCGATGTTGTAGGCACGGCGATACGTCTTGTCGATGTGCATGATGTCGGACGGGCAGATATCGACGCAGTGTCCGCATCCGTCGCACCTTGTCATATAGACGAAGGTAGGCATAAGTCGGCTCCTTGATGTGTTCCGATAAAACTGGCGGGGTATTATTCTAGTAGTGGTTCGGCGGTTCGCGCTTGATGCCCAGCCCCATGTTCATCGGAGCGTTTTGCAACAGTTCCATAGAGTGCCGTTTCTGCTGTTCGGGATCGTCACGGGTCAGCGTCGGCAGATTCTGGGCCGTGCCATTGGCCTTGGACACCCGCTTCTCGAAGGCCGCGGCGGGCTTGAAGAACATGTGTGCGAACTTGGACCAGGGCACGCCGGCGAACAGCACCGTCGTAGCGACGATGTAGAGGGCGAAGAGCACA
>JAOUIN010000274.1 GCA_029883965.1 Betaproteobacteria bacterium | reverse complement strand
GATCATGCGCTTGTAACCCGCGAAATAGAGCACACGGGACCCGGCTTTGCGCATGGCCTGCCCGATCGAGAACAGCACGGCATTGCCCAGACCACCGCCGACAAGGATTACGGTCTCATGCTCCGGGATTTCCGTGGGTGAGCCTGTGGGCCCCATCAGCACGACCGGTTCGCCCGGCCTGAGTTCCACGCACAAATCGCTGGACCCGCCCATTTCAAGCACAATCGTCGACAACAGGCCCTGCTCCGTATCGACTGAGGCGCCGGTCAGCGCCAGTCCTTCCATTGCCAGCGTACTGCCTTCCGTGCGCGGCGCGATGGTTTCAAAATTCTGCAGGCGATAGAACTGCCCCGGCCGGAAACGGCGCGCTGCCAGCGGCGCGCGAACGACGACCTCGACGATCTCCGGCGTCAGGCGTTTCACTGCATGCACCGTTGCCCGCAGTTCACGCTGCAAGCCCGCAAAGAACGTTGCATCATCCGCGGCTGTCGCAGCCTTTATCTGCTCGAGTACCCCGCTGACCACCGGGTAGCCCTGCTTGGCACTGCCAATGGCCTTGACGACATTACCGAAAAACGACGGATGCACATCGCCGAAATAACTGATGCACCGGCCGTCGTCACGTTTCGACAGCAGCACGTTCACGGCGTTGGGTTTTGAAATTGATTTTTCTGCTGCGACCGGCTGGCCGTCAGCGCCACAGGCGCGGAAATAACGGCCATCGAGCACAAAATTTGCTGCATCCTCGCGTGCCAGCACGGTATTCGGCTGTGTGCCCGCGGCAATCAGGATCGCCTTGGCCGGCAATTCGACCTGCCCGGACTCATGCCACGTACCGTCCTCACGACGGGTCTGCACTGCCGCCTTGAGCGCGCGTGCATGACCGTAGCCATCGACTTCGATCGCCAGCGGCGTCAGGCATTCGGCAAAGGTGATGCCCTCCTCCAGCGCCTTGTGCACTTCTTCGTGATTGAGCGTGTAAGAAGGGCTGTCGACCAGACGTTTGCGATAGGCAATAGTCGCGCCGCCCCAGGACTGGAGCAGTTGCAATATGCGCGGCTCACGCCCTTCCCGGATCGCAGCAGCGCGCTCGGCACGAATGGCCCGTGCGTGCGCGATGAATTCGTCGGCAGTTTCGCGTTCTTCGGTATTCCAGGCAATGCGCGCGGCGGCCTCACCATGTGCGCGCGCCAGCAACTCGTAGCGCAGCAGGAATTTTTCGACCTGCAAGGGATAATATGCCAGCGACTCAGTCGCGGTATCGATGGCCGTCAGACCGCCGCCAATGACCACCACCGGCAGACGCAGTTGCATATTGGCAATCGAATCCACTTTCGCAGCGCCTGTCAGCTGTAGCGCCATCAGAAAGTCCGACGCGGTGCGCACGCCCCGCGCCAGTCCATTGGGCATATCGAGGACCGTGGGCCGGCCCGCGCCTATAGCCAGCGCAATATGGTCGAATCCGGCGGCGAAGGCATCTTCAGCGGTAATAGTGCCGCCGAAACGCACGCCGCCGAATAGCGCGAACTGCCGTCGGCGCTCCAAAAGTAACCTTATGATTTTAAGGAAGTTTTTATCCCACCGCACCGTGATGCCGTACTCGGCGACACCGCCGAAACCGGCCATTGCCCGCTCGTCCAGCGATTCATACAGCTCGCTGATATCGCGGATCGGATGGAACGGTACATGCGCTCCCATTACGTCCACACCGGATAGATCTGCCGGCAATGGTTCGATCTTCAACCCGTCTATGCCGACGACGGTATGGCCGTCGTTCATCAGAAAATGAGCCAGGGAAAAACCCGCCGGGCCCATACCCGCAACCAGCACCCGCTTGCCGCTGGGTGTGCGCGGATAGGGGTTACGCAGGTTCAGCGGGTTCCAGCGTGTCAGCAGACTGTAAATTTCGAATCCCCATGGCAGTTCCAGCACATCCTTCAGCGTGCGTGTTTCAGCCTGCGGAATATCGACCGGCTCCTGCTTCTGATAAATGCAGGCCTTCATGCAGTCGTTGCAGATGCGATGCCCGGTGGCTGCAAGCATCGGATTGTCGACGATGATGATCGCGAGCGCGCCAAGGGCATGGCCTTCGGTCTTGGCCTTGTGGAATTCGGAGACCTTTTCTTCCAACGGACAGCCGGCTAGTGTGATGCCGAACGGCGATTTTTTGAAGGATTGCGCCCCGCGTCCGCTCGCTCCTTTTTCCAGCAGTCCTTTGGAGCAGGAATCCTTGCCCTGTTCGTGGCACCAGATGCAGTAGTTCGCCTGATCCAATGCGCCCGTAAGATCAGTCCCGCTGTCAGTCAGTTTGAAACCGCTGCGCTGGCGCAGCTTCGACACGTCAAACCGGTGCTCGGCATATCCGCCTGCGGTGCTGGTCTGCACCGGCACCAGATGCTGCGAATCGAGCTTGTGCGGCGCTTTGAACAGCACGCCTGCATGATGACGGGCATGACCCGCATCGGTATGCGCGGCCCAGGCGGCGTACTGCAGCGCCAGATCCAGGGCTTCAGCGTTGGCTTGCTCATCCTGCTGCCATGTCGTCACATGCCTAGCGAACGCCAGCTCCGTAAGAGGCTCACCAAACAATGCCGCGAGTTTTTCTCCGATAGCCGGTCCGTCGAGCACGGCTGCAGCGTCGGGCTTGTACTTGTGCATGGCCTTGCGCTGCACGAACAGGCGCTTGACGCTGTACAGCGGCGCCAGTTCATGATGGCGTGCCGACAGCGCCCTGACTTCGGGAACGATGCCGAACAGCTCCGCGACAAAATCGTCCAGGTGCGGCGCCAGCGCAAGCAGCAGTTCGGATTCGGCTTTTGGGGCCAATGCACCCTTGTCCATCCTTGCTTTGCCCAGCCGCCCATGCAAAGCGGAGTCCGTCTGCTGCAGCTCCTGCAGGAACGCCTGATCCAGACGAATCAGGCCGCTGCGTTCGTAAAGACCCTCGAACGACAGACCAAAGCGTGTCAGGGATGGTAGCGGATTGCTCAAGGGGATTTCAGATGCCGGACAAAGCGCGGATTATAGCAACGCACCCGGTCACGGTTTGGATTGACTGGTTATTTGCTAAGCACGTACAGTCATTAATTCGGCGACTTTGGCAGGCGACAGCATGCAATAATTACAGTCGTCAACCATCGGTGAGGTCATGACGCTATCTCCGGCGAATCTGGTCCTTTCAATCGTGCTGGCAGTGCTGGTGGCGCTGCTGACGGTCGCTGCATTTCGCGGCTACCTGAGCCCCGATTTCCTGCTGGGTTTTGCCAACACCTTCAGTTGTTGAGCAGACGGCCTAGGGCGTTGAACGTTCGGCGGCCTGGACCACGTTGGAAATGACCATGGCTACGGTCATCGGTCCGACACCGCCCGGCACGGGGGTAATCCAGCCGGCTACCGCCCGCACCGGTTCAAAATCCACGTCACCGCACAATTTGCCGTCCGGCAGCCGGTTGATGCCGACATCGATGACCGCGGCGCCGGGTTTGATCATGTCG
>JAOUIN010000273.1 GCA_029883965.1 Betaproteobacteria bacterium | reverse complement strand
AACCGCATGTAAACAAGAGCATGAGGTGCCCTGGGGCGTGAACCGCCGTCGCGTGGTGACCCTCAACGACGGGTTGCCGGGCGAGAAGTCGATCTCGGTGGCTTGCATGCATTGTTCGGACGCGCCATGCATGGCGGTATGCCCGGTGGACTGCTTTTACAAAACCTCCGAAGGCGTGGTTCTGCACGATAAGGACCTGTGCATCGGCTGTGGTTACTGTTTCTATGCCTGCCCGTTCGGGGCGCCGCAATTCCCGCAGGATGGTGCGTTCGGCCTGCGCGGCAAGATGGACAAGTGCACGTTCTGTGCCGGCGGACCGGAAGCCGACAATTCCGCGGCCGAATTCAAGAAATACGGCCGTAACCGCCTCGCTGAAGGCAAGTTGCCCGCCTGTGCCGAGATGTGCTCGACCAAGGCGCTGCTGGGTGGTGACTCCGACGTCATTGCCGATATTTACCGTAATCGCGTGCTCAAGCGCGGCAAAGGTGCTGAAGTCTGGGGCTGGGGTACGGCTTATGGCAAGCCCGAGAAGGGTGCAGCGCCTCCGACAGGAGCCAAATCGTGAACCGGATCCTGATCGTAGCGTTGGCGGGCGGGTGCGCAATGGTACTGGCGGGTTGCGGTGAGCAGCCGACCGTAACCGTCTACAAGCAGGGTCAGTACCAGGGCAAGCCTGACACCCAGCCGTGGAACAATGCCCAGTTCAAGAATGACCGGGCAAGCTGGGAAAACAAGATCAAGGCACGCACCGAGTCGCAGAACGAGTACGCGCGCGCCAGCAACTAAGAGGAGGTATGTGGCCATGCAGGTTCGTATGAAGCAGTGGCTGTTGGTGGTGTTGGCGACGTTGATGTGCGGCATGCTGGCACCGGCGACCGCGGCCGATGTCAAATCCGCGCAGGAGCAGGCTGCGCGTCAGCAGGTTCAACCCGGTAATAATGCACCGGTCTGGCGCGACGTACGCGGTGGTGAAAACGCCTACCAGACCACGCAGGTGCGCGGTATCGAATCGGACGTGCTGGTGCAGCCTGGCGGAGAAACCTGGCGCCAGCTGCGCAATGGACCGATCACGGTTTATGGCGGCTGGGTGATCGTGCTGGTCATGGCCCTCATCGGCGTCTTTTATTCGCTGAAGGGGCCGATCAAACTGCACGAGAAACCAACCGGACGTCGCCTGCTGCGTTTCGGTCCTTGGGACCGGATGGTGCATTGGGGTGCTGCGATCAGCTTTGTGTTGCTGGCGGTCACCGGGACCATCATCCTCTTCGGCAAGCACATCCTCCTGCCGGTAATCGGTTACACGTTGTTTGCGTGGCTCGCTACCCTGTCCAAGAATGTGCATAATTTCGTCGGCCCGGTGTTTGCCTTCTGCACGATTCTGCTGTTTGTGACGTTTGTGAAAGACAACTTTCCCAAAGCCGGGGACATGAAATGGCTTGTCAAGGCAGGCGGCCTGTTGTCGGGCGAGCATGTGCCTTCGGGACGCTTCAACGCCGGGGAGAAGGTCTGGTTCTGGTTTGGCGTGACGCTGCTTGGCGTCATTGTCAGTATCACCGGGTTCGTACTGAATTTTCCGAATTTCGAGCAGGGCCGATTGCTCATGCAGCAAGCCAGTGCGATTCATGCCATTGCGGCTGTCCTTTTCCTGGTGATGGGAATGAGCCATATCTATCTGGGTACCGTCGGTGTCGAAGGCGCTTATGAATCGATGCGCACCGGCTATGTCGATGAGACATGGGCGAAAGAGCATCATGAGTACTGGTATCAGGATGCGGTTGCCGGGAACAAGGGCGGCGGGGCGTCACGGCCCGCTGTGGCGGATGCACTCAAGGAAGGATGGAAATAATGAAGCAAATAACAATGTTGAAGTTGCTTGCGGCGGGACTCGCGTGCGGTGTGTTCGGATTCGCCGTGGCGCAAACGGCACCAGCGGCCAAAGCCCCTGCTGCGGCGCCGGCAGCAAGCAAGGATGATGCCGCCAAGAAGAAAGCAGCGGATGCGGCGAAGGCGGATGCAGCCAAGAAGGGGGCCGATGCCCAGGCGAAAGCGGAAGATCACGCAGTCGCGAATTACAAAAAGAACAAAGGTATGGCGGCTGCGGCGCCGGCCAAGAAGTAGCGTATACGCATTTCAGCACCACAAAAAAAGCCCGGATAGTCCGGGCTTTTTTTTTGACCTGTTCTTGACGCTCGTCAGCAGTCGTGAAAAATATCAATTAAAACAATAGGTTATTCTATTTTTCCAAGGCTGTCTTCAAGCAGTTGCCACGCCGTGTTGCCGGTGATTTCGCGCCAGCGGCGGTAGAATCCGGCGTCGCGCAGGCGATTACGGAAATCCTCCCTGTTTACCGGCGTCGCGATCATGCCCCACTCGGCAACGCGCGATTCCAGAGACCGGTTGAGCGCATCCGTGTGCGCGCGTTGCTGCGCGACATGTTTCTTGACCGCGCGCTCGATGATCTGCTGTACGTCGGCAGGCAGTGCGGCCCAGAATTTACCGCTCGCCATCATGTTGAACCCTGACCACATGTGCGAGGTCAGGGCCACGTGATGCGTGACTTCGTGCAGCCGCAGCGCCTCGGTGATCGACAGCGGATTTTCCTGTGCGTCGATCTCGCGGTTCTGCAGGGCTGTGTACAGTTTCAGCACGTTCACTTCCACCGGGATCGCGCCCAGGCTCTCGAATGCATCCGCGAACATCCGGCCCTCGGGTATGCGGATGCGCATGCCGTCCAGATCCGCGGCGCGTGTTATGCGCCGGTCGACCGTCGAGATGTGGCGGAATCCGTTTTCCAGCAGGCCGAAAGGCAGCGCATGTATGCCTTTGGCGTTTAATTCCTGGCGCAGATGGCTGCCCAGCGGGCCGTCCAGGGTTGCGTGCACCTGTGCGTGATCCCTGAACGCGAAGGGCAGCCCCTGGATTTCCATCGCAGGCACCAGCGGCCCGAGTATGCCGCCCATCAGTGCGTAGAACTGCACCTCGCCCGCGATCAGCAGATCGACGATCGCGAGATGCGAACCCGGCAATCCCTCATTCTTGGCGTGAACCGTGACGGCAACCTGTCCGTCAGTCGCGGCGCGGACCTCGTCCCACAGCGCCACCAGAAACGGATGTACATGGCTGTCCTGCGACAGATAATGGTACTGCCGCCCGGTCCACTTGGGTGCGCTCATACGGGCAGTGCCGATGCCATCAGTTCCGGCTTGATGCCTTCCGCTTCCGCGTTGGAGAAATTCAATTCGACTTTCACGCCGTTGGGATCCAGCAGAAAGAGCTGAAACAGACCCTGGTCACTGACCATGCGGCTGCTGTACGCAACTTGTATCTCTTCCAGGTGTTCCATCATTTCGCGCAAACCACTGCATCGAAAGGCTACGTGATCGATGACGCCGCTGCCGCTGACCGCATCCGAATGTTGTCCCAGATAGCGTTTGCGGTTTTCGCTGACATTTTTCCCGCCTTGCGTCAGGTGCACTATGTCGCGCCCGCCCAGGTACAGCCAGACGACCGGGAAT
>JAOUIN010000272.1 GCA_029883965.1 Betaproteobacteria bacterium | reverse complement strand
TTGAGTTCGATCTTTCGTTTCAACTCGCCCGCGAGTATCACCTTCGCACGCAACGCCAGACGCGGGACCGCACCGGCCTGCTTGAGCGTCTCGAGATCAATCGTATCCGCCTTCATCTTTTGCAGCGTATCCAGGCGAACTTCCGCGGTGTCGCCCGCAGACAACGACTGAAAGCCGCGCTTCGGCAATCGACGATGCAATGGCATCTGGCCGCCTTCGAAGCCGACTTTATGAAAACCGCCGGCACGCGCCTTCTGCCCCTTGTGGCCGCGCCCGGCGGTCTTGCCCGAACCACAACCTATTCCGCGGCCGACGCGCTTCTTGTCGCGCTTGGATCCCGCCGCCGGCTTGATTTTGTTCAGTTCCATTTAACCCTCGCAACGAACGAGATATGACACTTTATTGATCATCCCCCGAACTTCGGGCGAATCCACAAGTTCCACGGTGTGACGTATGCGGCGCAACCCCAGGCCGCGCACGGATGCCCGGTGCTCGGGGCGCGTGCCAATGAGGCTGCGCATCAATGTGACCTTGATGGTTTTACCTTGCTGGGTCTTGGTCTTGGCCATGCTTACCCCTGTATCTCGTCTACCGACTTGCCGCGCTTTGCCGCGATCTCGGCCGGCGTGTTCATCTCGGTCAATCCATTGATGGTTGCCCGCACAATGTTGTAAGGATTGGTCGAACCGATGCATTTGGCCAGGATGTTTGCCACGCCCATCACCTCGAGCACGGCACGTACCGGGCCGCCGGCAATGATGCCGGTGCCTTCGGATGCCGGCTGCATGTAAACCCTGGAGGCACCATGGCGCCCCATGACCGCGTGTTGCAAAGTGCCGTTTCTGAGCTGCACCTTGACCATCTTCTTGCGCGCCTCTTCCATGGCTTTCTGCACCGCCACCGGAACTTCGCGAGACTTGCCTTTGCCCATGCCGATGCCGCCGTCACCGTCGCCAACGACTGTCAGGGCCGCGAAACCGAGCACGCGTCCGCCTTTGACTACCTTGGTCACACGATTGATTGCGACCATTTTTTCACGCAATCCATCGCCGCGCTCTTCGCCAGTCTGCATCCTTCCTGCTTGCATTTTCGCCATGTGCCGCTCCGTCAGAACTTGAGGCCGGCTTCACGCGCTGCATCTGCCAGCGCCTTTACCCGACCGTGATATTTGTAACCGGAGCGGTCGAATGCGACCCTCTCCACGCCGGCCTGCTTTGCCCGTTCTGCGACACGCTTGCCGATTGCCGCGGCAGCGGCCACGCTCCCGCCCTTGGGCAGCGCCGCACGCACCTCTTTTTCAGAAGTGGATGCACTTGCGAGCACCTTTGAACCGGTGGCATCAATGACCTGAGCATAAATATGGCCATTGGAACGGTAAACCGTAAGCCGCACGGCTTTAAGTTCCGCGATCTTTGCTCTGGCACTGCGTGCGCGCCGGAGGCGCGCGTGTTTTTTCTCAAACATGATCTGTCCGCCTACTTCTTCTTCGTTTCTTTGAGCACAATCTGCTCACCGGCATAGCGCACACCCTTGCCCTTGTAAGGCTCGGGCGGACGGTAATTTCGCACGTCGGCAGCCACCTGGCCAACCAGTTGCTTATCCGTGCCCTTGATGATGATCTCGGTCTGCGTAGGCGTCTCGGCCTTCACGCCCTGCGGTAACTGATGCACGACCGGGTGCGAAAAACCGAGTGTCAGGTTTAGCTTGTCGCCCTGCGCCTGCGCGCGGTAACCCACGCCGACGAGATTGAGCTTTTTCTCGAAACCGCTGCTCACGCCGTGAACCATGTTCGCAATCAGGGCACGCAGGGTTCCACTTATCGCGTTCGCCTGCCGCGAGTTCTCATTGACCTTGATTTCAAGGCGATTCTCGATTTTCTCCACCTTCACGTTGGGCGTGATGCTTTGTGCCAACGTACCCAGCGGGCCTTTCACCGAGATCTTATCGACCCCGATCGTCACTTCGACTTTTTCCGGCAATAAAACCGGGCTTTTTCCGACTCTGGACATCGTTCGTCTCCGGTTACGCCACGATGCAGAGAACTTCTCCGCCTATGCCCATGCCCCGCGCCTTGCGATCGGTCATCACACCCTTGGAGGTGGAAACGATGGCTACTCCGAGGCCGTTCATCACACGGGGAATGTCACGGCTGGGTTTGTAAATGCGCAAACCGGGGCGGCTGATGCGCTCAATTTTTTCGATTACCGGGCGGCCGGCATAGTATTTCAGATTAACCTCGAGCTCGGGCTTCGACGTTTCGCCGCTCACCGCGAAATCCTCGATATAGCCTTCGTCCTTTAGCACCTTCGCAATCGCCGCCTTCAGCGTGCTCGAAGGCATCGACACGGAAACCTTTTCCGCCTGTTGCGCATTCCGAATACGTGTCAGCATATCGGAAACCGGATCATTCATGCTCATGCAAAATTCTCCCGCAGCCTGTCTTACCAGCTAGCCTTGATTACGCCCGGAATCTCGCCGCGCATTGCGATTTCGCGCAACTTGCTCCGAGCCAGCCCAAATTTACGATAAACGCCGCGCGGACGACCGGTAAGTGCGCAGCGATTGCGCAATCTTACGGGGCTCGCGTTTCGCGGCAATTTCTGAAGTTTCAGCCGCGCCTCATAACGGTCTTCCGGCGCCAGTTTCTGATCGTCGATAAGCGCCTGCAGTTCCGCGCGCTTGGCCGCGAACTTCTTTACGGTCTTGCGTCGCTTCTGCTCACGGTTTATCAGTGCAAGCTTGGACATAAATATTTTCCTCAGTTACGGAAAGGAAATTTAAAAGCTGAAAGGAGCGCCCGCGCCTCATCATCGGACTTTGCGGTCGTCGTAATCGTGATATTCATGCCGCGAAGCGCATCGATCTTGTCATACTCGATCTCGGGAAAAATGATCTGCTCTTTAATGCCCATGTTGTAATTGCCACGGCCATCAAAGCTGCGACCGGAAATTCCGCGAAAATCGCGAATCCGCGGCATTGCAATATTGACGAGCCTGTCCAGGAACTCATACATCCTGGCGCCACGCAACGTGACCTTGCATCCCACCGGGTAATCTTCGCGTATCTTGAAATTCGCAATCGCTTTGCGTGACTTGGTCACAAGCGGTTTTTGACCGGCGATCTTGGTCATGTCACCCACCGCATTGTCCATGATCTTCTTGTCAGCAACGGCCTCACCCACGCCCATGTTCAGGACGATTTTCTCTATGCGTGGCACTTGCATCGGGCTCTTGTAGCCGAACTTCTGCGTGAGTTCCTTGGACACCTTGTCCTTGTAATACACGCTCAGACGGGCCGGTGCCGCCGGGCGGACAGGCTTACCCTGCTTCGGTGCAGCAGGCGCCGCAGCGCCCTTAGATTCCTTTGCCGCCTTCTTTGCCGGCTCAGCCTTGGCTGCCTTGGCTGCCTTGGCTTCCTTTGCAGGCTTGGCCTTCTTGGTGTCTTTTTCCGCGCTCATACGTCAACCACTTCGCCATTGGACTTGTAATACCGGACGCGTCTTCCGTCTTCCAGTTGCCTGA
>JAOUIN010000271.1 GCA_029883965.1 Betaproteobacteria bacterium | reverse complement strand
CTCGATCATTGCCAGACCGTCGGCGTCGAGCAGGTCGTGGTCATGGGCGGACCGGAGCAGCGTGATCAGTTGTTCGCGATCTTCGGGTTCGCGCAACAGCAGCGCGGAGAGGCGTTCGAGCAGGGTTGGTTTGGGGGAGTCGTCCATTGGGGGGTCTGGGATGGGGGTTACCCGCCGCGTGGAGTGCGTAGGCGGTAAGGGTCAGGATACCCGAAGCGGGCCAGCAGGGCGCGTTCACGCCGCTCCATGGTTGCCGCGTCGGCGTCGTTGTCGTGTTCGTACCCCTGCAGGTGCAGCAGGCCGTGCATGATCATGTGCGCATAATGGGCGGCCACCGGTTTGCGCTGTGCCCTGGCCTCGCGAGTGATCACCGGTGCGCACAGGGCCAGATCACCTTCGAGCGGCGGCTGGTCGCGGAACACAAAGGTCAGCACGTTGGTGGCGTAATCGCGGCGGCGATAGCTGCGGTTGAGCAGCCGGCCTTCGGCCTGACCGACGATGCGGATGGTCACCTGCGCGTCGCTTGCGAGTGCCGCGCGCGCCCATTGGCGGATGCGGGCGGCAGGCGGCACATTGCGCGCGGTCGTCGCACATTGCACCGTGATGCGTGTCGAGCGGCTGCGCCGCCCGCGTACCGCAGATTTCATTTCCCGTTCCCGCCCGACTCTGCACGACGGTCGGCGTTTTTGCCGTAACGGTCGTAGGCGTTGACGATGCGTTGTACCAGCGGATGACGCACGACATCCTCAGCCTTGAAAAACGTGAAAGCAATGCCGCGGACCCGCTTCAATACCGCCTGCGCTTCGACCAGGCCGCTGATCTGTCCCTTGGGCAGATCAATCTGGGTCACATCGCCGGTGATGACGGCCTTGCTGCCGAAACCGATCCGGGTCAGAAACATTTTCATCTGTTCCCGCGTGGAATTCTGCGCCTCGTCGAGAATGATGAACGCATGGTTCAGCGTCCGGCCGCGCATGAACGCCAGTGGAGCGATCTCGATGGCGCTGCGCTCAAACATTTTCGCGACCTTGTCATAACCCATCAGATCGTAGAGCGCGTCGTAGAGCGGACGGAGGTACGGATCAACCTTCTGCGCCATGTCGCCGGGCAGAAACCCCAGGCGCTCGCCTGCCTCGACCGCGGGGCGCACCAGGATGATGCGCTGGACGGCGTCGCGTTCCAGTGCATCAACAGCGCAGGCGACGGCGAGGTAGGTTTTGCCCGTGCCGGCCGGGCCGATGCTGAAGGTGATGTCGTGTTTCTGGATGTTCTGCAGATATTCATTCTGGCGGGGTGTGCGTCCATGCAGATCCTGCTTGCGCGTAATCAGTGCCGGCCCCGGAATTGCAGCATGCGTCCTGCCCTGGTGCCCGGCCTCGATCAGTGCCAGCTGTACCGATTCGAGCGACAGCGGGTCACCCGCCTTGTCATAGAATTCACGCAGCACCCTGGCCGCGGTACGCGCGCGCTCCGGGGTGCCGGTCAGCGCAAAATTTTCGCCGCGACGCGCAATGCTGACATCCAGCGCGGTTTCGATCTGGCGCAGATTCTCATCGAGCGCGCCGCACAGGTTGGCCAGACGATGGTTATCCGTAGGCGTAAAACTGAGTTCGACGGGTTTCAATGTGTAATAGCGCTGTCGGCGGTCACCATTGCGCCGCGCAGCGAGTGCGCCATGGCCGCAGTGATTTCCACTTCCGCGAATTCGCCGACCAGGTCGAGCGGCCCGGAGAAATTGACGACCCGGTTGTTGTCGGTGCGCCCGGAGAGTTCAGCCGCGTTGCGGCGGGAAACGCCGCTCACCAGTACGCGCTGGCACGAGCCGATCATGCGCTGGCTGATCGCGTGTGCCTGCGCGTCATTGTGTACCTTCAGGCGCTGCAGTCGTTCGAGTTTGACTGCCAATGGCGTGTCGTCCGGCAGGTCTGCGGCCGGGGTCCCGGGGCGGGGACTATAAACAAAACTGTAGCTTGCATCGAAGCCGACGTCTTCAATCAGGCGCATCGTTGCATCGAATTCCGCGTCGGTTTCTCCCGGAAAGCCGACAATGAAATCGGAGGTTATGCAGATGTCCGGCCGGGCTTCGCGCAGCCGGCGAACGATGGATTTGTACTCAACTGCGGTGTATCCGCGTTTCATCGCGGCGAGGACGCGGTCAGCGCCGGACTGCACCGGCAGATGTACATGGCTCACCAGCTGCGGTATGCGCGCATAGGCTGCGATCAGCCGCGGCGTGAATTCCCTCGGATGGGAGGTGGTATAGCGGATACGCGCAATTCCCGGAATTTCGGCGATGTATTCAATCAGCATCGCCAGGTCGCCGGGCTCAGGTTCGCCCTGCACGGCGGCGCGGTAGGCATTCACGTTCTGGCCGAGCAGCGTGATTTCCTTGACGCCCTGCGCGGCCAGTTCGGCGACGTCGGTCAGCACGTCCTCGAACGGGCGTGATACCTCTTCGCCGCGGGTATAAGGCACCACGCAGAACGTGCAGTATTTGCTGCAGCCTTCCATGATGGATACAAACGCGGCGCTGCCCTCGACCCGGGCGGGCGGCAGGTGGTCGAACTTCTCGATTTCGGGAAAGGAAATATCAACCTGGGGTTCGCCGGTGGTAAGCCGGGCGGCGATCAGTTGCGGCAGGCGGTGCAGGGTTTGCGGGCCAAACACCACATCGACGTACGGTGCGCGTTTGATGATCGCCGCGCCTTCCTGGCTGGCAACGCAGCCGCCGACGCCGATAATCAGTCCGGGTTTTCGCTGCTTGAGTGGCCGGATACGGCCGAGATCATGAAACACCTTTTCCTGCGCTTTTTCGCGCACTGAACAGGTGTTGAGCAGGATTACATCGGCTTCTGCGGGATCGACGGTCGGGGTCATTCCGCCCCCGGCTCGCAGTACGTCGGCCATTTTGTCCGAGTCATACTCGTTCATCTGGCAACCGAAGGTCTTGATGTAAAGCTTGCCCACAAATATTAATTCGCGCGGTCGAGCCGAGCCTGCTCCTCCGGCGTCAGGACGATAATGCGCGACACGTCACCGTCACGATTGAGCACGTACAGAATTTCCGTCAGCGGCCTCAGTTGGCCGTGTGTGATCGCGCGGTTGTTGGCGTCGATGATGACGCCGCCTGGCGCCAGACGCCGGGTTTCGTATCCGATCTGTACCAGGGGCAGCATCTGGATGTCGCCGGTCTGCCCGCGCTTGGCGTCGGCCGGCAACGCACGCTGCGCCCATGCCGGTGCGGCGCAGACCAAAAAAGCCAATAAAAGCATTAACTTACGCATGGCCACACGATAGCATGACGGGCATCGTCCGGCAATCAGCGAGAGCCGGACGCAAGCAAAAAGAAATGGTGGCGAGTCAGGGATTTGAACCCCGGACCAATGGATTATGATTCCACTGCTCTAACCACTGAGCTAACTCGCCACGCGAGGCGGCGGAGTCTAAAGAGCAGGCACTGGTTTTGTCAAGCTTGAGCGCGCGGCGTTCGGGGAGATTTCCCTGAATAATCCATGTGTTGCTGTA
>JAOUIN010000270.1 GCA_029883965.1 Betaproteobacteria bacterium | reverse complement strand
AAGATATGCAGCAGCGGCGCTGAGCGCGGACGCTGCGGGACTCGGCGTCAATGCCGGGCATGATCTCAATCGTGAGAACTTGCAGGTTTTTTTGACGGCCGTGCGCAATGTCGCCGAAGTGTCGATCGGACATGCGTTGATCGCTGACGCGCTGGAGTTTGGCCTTGCCGCCACGGTGGCAGCTTATCTGAAGGTAATGGGAGCAACACGATGATTTATGGCATCGGTATCGACGTGATCCAGCCGCACCGCGTGGCGCGTCTGCTCGACAAGTACGGCGAGCGGTTTGTACGGCGCGTCCTGACGCCGCTCGAACAACCGCGTTACGGGCGCAGCCCCCAGCCCGTTCTGTTCCTTGCCAACAGATTTGCGGCTAAAGAGGCCTTTTCCAAGGCGATGGGGACAGGATTCCGTTATCCGGTGACACTGCAGTGCATCAGCGTGGTGCAGAACAGTGCCGGAAAACCGGGGTTATCGTTCAATGAGGCGCTGAGCGAACTCGTCAGAAATCGCGGCATCAGCGGCCATCACCTGACCATCAGCGATGAGTCCAGTCTGGCCTGCGCCTGCGTCGTGCTGGAAACATGATGGCCAAACTGATCGCATTGGGGCCGGTGATGCTCGATGTCGCGGGAACCGAACTGACCGACGACGACCGGCTGCGGCTGCTGCATCCGCTGGTCGGCGGTGTAATCCTGTTTACGCGCAATTTCGAGTCGTGTGCCCAACTGTCACGGCTCACCGCGGAAATCCACGAGTTGCGCAGCCCGCCACTGATCATTGCCGTCGACCATGAAGGCGGACGGGTGCAGCGCTTCCGCGAAGGCTTTACCCGGCTGCCGCCGATGCGCGAACTCGGCCTGGTGTGGGACCGCGATCACCGCAAGGCCGTGTCTCTGGCCCAATCGCTGGGCTTTGTTCTCGCCGCAGAACTGCGGGTGCACGGTGTCGATCTGTCTTTCGCGCCGGTCCTGGATGTCGATTTCGGCAACAGCAGCGTCATCGGTGACCGGGCGTTTCATTCCCGGCCGGACGCGATAGCGGAACTGGCGACCGGCATTTTGCACGGCTTGCGCGACGGCGGCATGGCCGCTGTGGGCAAGCATTTTCCCGGCCACGGCCACGTGCGCGCTGATTCGCATCACGAGGTGCCCATTGACGAGCGTCCTTACGCGGACATCGAAGGAGAGGACCTCGTTCCGTTCCGCCGGCTGATAGATGCGGGCATGGTCGGCATCATGCCGGCCCATGTGATTTATCCGCAGGTTGACGCGGCGCCCGCCGGATTTTCGGAGATCTGGCTCAAGCGCATATTGCGCGGACAGCTGGGATTTGACGGCGTGATCTTCAGTGACGACCTCAGCATGGAGGGGGCGAGCGTGGCCGGGGGCGTGGTCGATCGTGCCAATGCCGCACTGCGTGCAGGCTGCGACATGGTACTGGTTTGCAACGACTCGCAATCGGCGGATCAACTGCTGTCGAATCTTCAGTATGCGATGCCCGCAGTCGCGCTCGCGCGTCTCGCGCGCATCCATGGCCGTGCGCATGCGAGCAGCGCAGTCAAGCTGCGCGAGGATGCGCACTATGTCGCCGCACTGCAT
This sequence comes from Betaproteobacteria bacterium, assembly GCA_029883965.1. Lineage (GTDB taxonomy): Bacteria > Pseudomonadota > Gammaproteobacteria > Burkholderiales > SG8-41. Next base: position 1,932 of record JAOUIN010000270.1, on the reverse strand, counting down.
GCCATCGCCGGGCTGGGCGAACACGATGGCGATCTGCCTTTTAGCTGATTTTCGGGGACACGGATGACGGAGCCCTGTTTCTTTACAGGTCCCGGAGAATGGTGTTACATGTGCGCTCATGAACTCAGCCAGCCGTAAAGCCTTTGACTTTGACCAGTGGTCCGCACTGGCACGAAGCAATCCGGATGAGTTCGAACGCAGACGCCGGCAACTGATTGAAACAGTGCTCGCGGAAGCTCCCGGGCACATGCAGAATCGCTTGCGCGGTTTGCAGTTCCGGATCGATATGGAACGCGCAAGAGCCGGGACGCCCCTCGGCGCTGCGATCCGGCTGAATGCGATGATGTGGTCGAGCTTCAATGAAATGCGGAGTTCACTGTCCGCTCTGGTTGACGGCACTGCCGTACCGGCACCCCCGCTGCGGGAAGCGACGCTGCTGCAGTTTCCGCGGCGCACCTGATTTAATGGGCAAGTCTGGCATTGCCCGGAACGTACCTGCCGGGCCCTTTTCACTGGATTGCACGCGCTGCCCGCGCCTCGCAGCACATCTGAGCGCCGTGCGTCAGTCGAATCCGGATTACCACGCGCGTCCGGTGGCGCCGTTTGGCGATGCGACGCCGAAACTGCTGATTGTGGGATTGGCACCGGGCATGCACGGCGCCAATCGCACCGGACGCCCGTTTACCGGCGATCATGCCGGGATCCTGCTCTACGAAACATTGCATCGTTATGGATTCAGCAATCAGGCCGAGGCTACGGCGTCCGGCGACGGCCTGGTTTTGCAGGGTTGCCGCATTACCAATGCCGTCAAATGCCTGCCTCCGGAAAACAAACCGCTGCCTGTGGAGATCCGTGAGTGCAACGGCTATTTGCGTGCCGAGATCGCAACCCTGACGCCGGGCACTGCGCTGCTGGCACTGGGCACCGTTGCGCATCAGGCAGTACTGCGTGCACTGGATCGACGTGTCGCGGAACATCCCTTTGCTCACGGTGCTGTACACGCGCTGCCGCAGGGCATGTCGCTGTTCGACAGTTACCACTGCAGCCGCTACAACACCCAGACTCGGCGGTTAACGCCCGCCATGTTTCATGAGGTGTTCGCGCGCATCCGCCGGCACCTGAACCAGCGGAGCGCCGCCGTCGGCGCATGATGAAACCCGCCGAGCTTGCTGCGGGCCTGCCGCATCTGCCCGGTGTTTACCGGATGCTGGGCAAAGCGGGGGAGGTGCTCTACGTTGGCAAGGCGCTTGATCTGCGAAAACGCGTCGGTTCCTACTTCCAGCGCACCGAAACCCTGTCGCCGCGCATCCGGCTGATGGTTGCGCAGGTTGCCGACATCGCAACCACGGTGACTCACTCCGAATCCGAGGCATTGCTGCTTGAGAACAACCTGATCAAGTCGCTGGCGCCGCGCTACAACATTCTGTTCCGCGATGACAAATCCTATCCCTACCTGATGCTGAGCGCCCACCGTTTCCCCCGACTTGGTTTCTTCCGCGGAAATCCGGACAGGAAGAGCCGGTATTTCGGTCCGTTTCCAAACGCGGGAGCGGTTCGCGAAAGCATGCAGTTGCTGCAGAAGGTATTCCGGTTGCGTAACTGCGAAGACAGCGTTTTCGCGCACCGCTCGCGTCCGTGCCTGCTGCATCAGATCCATCGCTGCACGGGGCCCTGCGTCGGGCTGGTCAGCGAAGCGGATTATGCCGACGACGTGCGCAGCGCTGAACTGTTCCTGACGGGTCAGGAGGATGCGGTTTTTGAACGACTGACTGCCCGCATGAACGCGGCAGCGGAAAACCTGCAATATGAAGAAGCCGCCGTGAGCCGCGACCAGATCAGTGCGCTGCGCAAGGTGCGCGAACGCCAGTATGTCAGCGATGAGTCCGGCCGGGATGCAGACGTGATTGCCTGTGGCTTTGCAGGGGGGATCTG
>JAOUIN010000269.1 GCA_029883965.1 Betaproteobacteria bacterium | reverse complement strand
CGCATCAGCACGCCCTGGCACGTCCATTATGAAACAGTGACTGAGGCGCCTTGCGGTGCGCAGGCCGGTGTCGCGCCTGATCACTGCGCTCATCAATTCATCAGTGTGCAGGCTACCCTTCATCAGCGCCTCGGCGCGCCCGGCGCGCACCTCTGCCACCGCCTTGTCGGCTGATTCCTGGCTGAATCTGGCATCGACCAGCGGGAAGCCGGAAATGTCTATGCCGGCTTTTGCCGCAATTTCCTTGATGCGTGCGACCGGACCCACGAGTATGGGGGCGATCAGCCCGGCTTTGGCGGCATCCACCACACCCTGCAGGGAACTTTCATCGCAGGGATGTGCCACCGCCGTCGGTGTTGGCGGCAGTTTCTTGCAGCGCTTGATCAGCTGCTCGTACTTATCGTGATTGTTGCTCATGGTGTTTTCTTTGTTGGCTCAGGCTGCGCGACCCGTCCTGGGCCGAGTGCTGCGTGCTGTGGCAGCCCGCAGCTTTTCCGCGGCGGCGTTAAAGTCCACGCCGAGAAATTCATAAACCCTGCGCGCACTCTTGGAGTCTGGATCGCCCAATTCGGGTTCGAGCATCAGCACCTTTGCCGCGATGACGACGGCAAGTTCGCGCTGCGCCTGTCTGGGAATGAGTGACGGGATCGCGTCGACCGCCTGTTGTGGTTCGAGCATCATGATGCGGGCCTGGGCCTTTATGACGGCCGGCCAGTCGATCGGTTCGGCACCGATCAAAGGAGCGACCTGCTTGCGGTGCTCCTTTATGTAGCTGCGGACAAGCTTGCCGATATGGCCGCTTCGCCGCTCGACCGAACCACGGGCCGTGATGGTGCCGATCAGTATGCGCGCAAGCGCCTCCGGGAACCCGCCGTCATGGAGCAACGGCGCAACCTGCCGGCGCGCTTCCTCCACGTCCGCGATGGCGCCCGCCCGCGCCGTTACTTCGGTCGGTTCATCCGGGGGGAAAACCGCGCCCAGCCCCAGCGGGCCATATAAGAATTCCACCCACTTGACGGTTGCGTCATCGCGGCTGTGGCCATAAGCCGTGAGCGCGTGCTCGATCTGCTCGGAAGTGCGATGCTCCTGGGTGAGCAGATAGTTGTCCTTGGATACCGGCTTGCGGTTTGCGCGCGCGAGATTGGCCCAGTATTTGACCGCGTTCATAAAGGGATTGACGTCGGAGAACATCAGCCGCTGTAACCGTTCCTGGCTCATCGCCGCCATGCTTTCGGCCACGGGCTTGCTGATCATCGCCTGCACGAAAGGACGGCAGTAGCTTTTGTAGAACGCTTCATTCAACTCCGACACCTTGGCGATGGTACTGAAAATGGCTTCGTCCGCGCGGCCATCGGGGTCGAGCGCCAATATGTCGTCGGTCTTGCGCAGATCGAAGCGCACGGTGTAGTCGCCATGCTCCAAATCCGCGTAGCGTTCAGTACCCGTCTTGTCCACGATGACCATCTCGTACAGGCCCGGCGGCAGACGCTCGATCTGCTCCATTGTGTTGAGGATCTGGTCATGCTCCTTGCGCGCGACACCGCCGCCGACAAAGATGCCGAGGTGGCCGATGCCCTCGTGCAGCATGTAGACGATGGTCCTGCCGGCCGCAATAATCGCCTTCTCGTCACCCCACACATCAATGATCCAGTTGAGGGCCTGTTGCGGCGGTGTGATGGCGTCGCCCCATGACGCGAAGACCACTACCGGGGAAGTGATGTTGCGCAGATCGAGGCGATGGTCGCCGCGGACGATCTCGCCGCGGGCGAGCTTGTTGCCGACGAAAAGGTTGTTGACGATACCTTCGATTTCCTCACCGGTCATGCGGAAGTGGCCGCCCCACCAGCGTTCGAAATCGAGAAACCGCGCCTCCTCGGTATCGATTTTGCTGTAGAGGTTGTAATCCTTCGACCAGTAGGTGTTCGCCGGATTGCCAGCCTCGAAATTTTTCACCAGGTGGGCGCCGTCGAAGCGTCCCGCGCCCATATCGCTGGCGAATGCCGCCATCCACGAGCCGCCGAGTACGCCGCCGGAGTAACGCATCGGATTCTGCTTTGCCGAACCCGCCCAGTAGGACAATGGTGCGCCGTTCAACACGATCGGGCCCATGATGTCCGGGCAAAGCGAAGCCAGCGCAGCGACTGCCCATCCAGCCTGGCAATTGCCGATGACCGCGGGCTTGCCCGATTTCGGGTGACGCCGCTGGACTTCTTCGATGAAGTGCGCTTCGGCACGTGCGACATCGGCCAGTAATTGTCCTTCGACCGGTTCTGGCGAGAAGGTCACGAAATAGACCGGATGCCCGGCCCGCAATGCCATGCCGACTTGCGAGTCGGGTTTGAAACCGCCGATGCCCGGGCCATGTCCGGCTCGCGGGTCGACGATTACCACGGGCCGCTGGTCCAGCACCGGTGCGCTTTGCTTGCCCGGCAGTATGCGCAGCAGCGAGTAGTTGCAGGGCCGCTCAAGCGTGGTGCCGTCGATCAACAACTCGTGCTCGAACTTGAGCAGCGCAGGCTTGCCCTGCAGCGCGTGCTCAATGTAGATGTTGCCGCGCTTGCGCATGGTGTCCAGGTAGAGCGCACTGCGCTGGGCCGCATCGATCCAGTACTCGGCGGTTTGCTCAACGACTTTGGTATAGGTGCTGGTGAGATTCGAGACCGGATTGGCAGGCTGGGCCATGGCAGACTTCCTGTAAGATTCGATTGATTGCTGCGATGCAGCAAACTTATAGGTCGGACTATAGTCAGTTGCCTTGATGTCTGTCAAATCCGCATGGGTTGGACCCGTGCGGGCACAACTGGCACTGAGTTCTTTATTTTTCTTTTAAATCAATTGGTTGACCGCGACCTAAAGCGCTGAACGCTGACCAGGCGGTTGAGCCGGTTCAACCGGAGCTAAAAGGGTTTTTTATGGGGGCGAAAGCGCCTTAGTTGCTGCGCAGCGAGACCGAGGACGGCCTGTCTGACCGCTGCCGGTCCGGCCGTTGGTATCAGGAACAGCAGTTTCCGACACGCGTTATGCCGGTGACCAACGCCATGGAGAAGAGCTTGCCCCGGTTCAGCTAAGTGCCCGGTGTACCCAGCGAGTCACCATACCGTTCACGCAGGCGGGCGACAATTTCGTCGACCATGCGCAGGGTTTCCTGGGGACCAAGTGTAACCACTGCCTTTTCGCGAACCGAATAATGCATCATCAGCAGACTGCGCAGTTTTCTGAACATGGATGGATCCGCCTTGCCGCAGACCGTGGCGTCGTTATTCAATACGCGCTCGAGAATGCCGGGGTCCAACAGCCTGACCCGGCACAGCGATGCGTATTTGGCGATTTCCTTGTCGATCTCTTCAAAATGCTTGGTCCATCGCTCGGTGCGGTAGCTGGGTTTGTCGGCCATGATTGAATCTCTGTAGGTTAAGTTTTGGGTTGATCTGTGGCGATGGGTTGCCGATTGCATACGGTTCAGTTTCAGAATATTTCAGGGATGAACTTGAACGGGTAATTGATTTCCTTGTATTTCCCGGGCTTCTGCCGCTTGGGCAGTGCCACCTT
>JAOUIN010000268.1 GCA_029883965.1 Betaproteobacteria bacterium | reverse complement strand
ACCGACGATCTGGTACGTCACCTTGCCGCCGCCGCTGATGTCCTCCAGATCGATGGTCGCGCCGAACACGCAGCGGCCGTCGGCATCGATGGTCGCCGGATCGATGATCTGCGCGTTCGATATTTTTCCTTCCACCTCGGCGATGCGCCCCTCAATGAAACTCTGCCGCTCCTTGGCCGCCGCATATTCGGCATTCTCGGACAGGTCTCCGTGCGCCCGCGCCTCGGCTATGGCCGCAATAATGGCCGGACGCTGCACGGATTTGAGTTCCTGCAGTTCCGCGCGCAGCAATTCCGCGCCTTTGACCGTCAATGGAGTTTTCGCATTCATGGGTATGCCCTGACTTTTGGTATTGCAGTGTATATGAACAGATCATGCCGCACTCCGGCAACACGAACGCCAGACGGTAGCGACTACCGCCGCGTCAGCGCTTCAATCCGGAGCCCACACGTAATCAATGCGCCGCGAGCCGCCGATGCAGCGCCTGTACCGAATAGACCTGCAGCTCGCGCGCCTGAGCCATGCCGTTGGCCGCCGCACGCGCACCGGCAATGGTCGTATACAGTGTAACCCGCTGCTGCAGCGCCGCCCGCCGGATCGAATACGAATCGCGGATTGCCGAGCGCTTTTCCTCCACCGTATTGATGATCAGCACAATCTCGCCGTTCTTGATCATGTCGACGATATGCGGACGCCCTTCGGCCACCTTGTTGACGCGGGTCACTGCAAGCCCCGCCGCCTCCAGCGCTCTGGCCGTGCCATGCGTGGCCACCAGCGTGAACCCCATGCCGACCAGCACGCGCGCAGTATCCAGCACGCGCGGCTTGTCGTCGTCGCGCAGACTGATGAACACCTTGCCCGACCTGGGCAGGCGTTCGCCTGAACCCAGTTGGGATTTGACAAAGGCCTCGGCAAAAGTTTCCCCGACCCCCATTACTTCACCGGTCGACTTCATTTCCGGCCCGAGGATCGTGTCGGCACCCGGAAACTTGATGAACGGAAACACCGCTTCCTTGACTGAATAATAGGGCGGTACGATTTCTCGCGTAACACCCTGGTCCGCCAGCGAGCGCCCCGCCATGCAACGCGCAGCAATCTTGGCCAGCGGCAGTCCGGCCGCCTTGGATACGAACGGCACCGTACGTGACGCACGCGGATTTACTTCGAGCACGTAGACGACATCCTCGCCGTTGTTCTGGGCATCTTTCTGAATCGCGAATTGCACGTTCATCAAGCCGTTGACCTTGAGCGCCTTGGCCATGGCCACGGTCTGCCGCCGCAGTTCCTCCTGCAACTCGGCCGACAGCGAAAACGGCGGCAGTGAGCATGCCGAATCGCCGGAGTGCACGCCCGCCTGCTCGATGTGCTCCATCACGCCGCCGATGATGACCTCGTTGCCGTCGCTGATGGCATCGACATCCACTTCGGTAGCGTCATTCAGAAAGCGGTCGAGCAAAACCGGCGAATCATTCGACACCTTGATCGCCTCGCGCATGTAGCGCTCAAGCTCGCTCTGCTCGTGCACGATCTCCATGGCGCGGCCGCCCAGAACATAGGAGGGCCGCACCACCAGCGGATAACCGATCTCGTCGGCGGCGACCAGCGCCTTGGCCGCACTGCGTGCGGTGCGGTTCGGCGGCTGCCTCAACTTCAGTTTGTTCAACAGCTTCTGGAACCGCTCGCGGTCCTCGGCAATATCAATCGAATCCGGCGTGGTGCCGATGATGGGCACGCCGTTGGCTTCGAGGTCCCGCGCCAGCTTCAGCGGCGTCTGGCCGCCGAACTGCACGATCACCCCGACCGGCTTTTCGATAGCGACGATCTCCAGCACGTCCTCCAGCGTCAGCGGTTCGAAATACAGGCGGTCGGATGTGTCGTAATCGGTGGAAACCGTTTCCGGATTGCAGTTGACCATGATGGTCTCGAAACCGTCCTCGCGCAGCGCCAGCGCCGCGTGCACGCAGCAGTAATCGAACTCGATGCCCTGGCCGATGCGGTTCGGTCCGCCGCCCAGCACCATGATCTTCCGCCGGTCACTCGGCTGCGATTCGCAGTCTTCTTCATACGTCGAATACATGTACGCAGTGCTGGTTGAAAACTCGGCCGCACACGTGTCCACGCGCTTGTAAACCGGGCGCACGCCCAGCGCATGTCGGCGCGCGCGCACGGCGTCCTGCTCCACCGTCAACAGCTTCGCCAGCCGGCGGTCGGAAAAGCCCGCGCGTTTCAGCGTGCGCATTTCCGCCGCATCCAGATCCTCCAGTGCACGACCGGCAAGCGCCCGTTCCTGGCGCACGATGTCTTCGATCTGCGCGAGGAACCACGGATCGATGTGCGAGAACCCGTGCACCTGCTCCTGCGTCATGCCGCAACGGAAGGCATCGGCCACGTAAAAGATACGCTCGGGCCCGGGATCGCCGAGTTCGTTTTCGATGATGTCGGGATCGGTGGTTTTTTCATCGAATCCGTCGACACCGGTTTCCAGTCCGCGCAGCGCCTTCTGCATCGATTCCTGGATGGTGCGGCCCATGGCCATGACCTCGCCCACCGATTTCATCTGCGTGGTCAGACGGTCGTCGGCCTGCGGGAATTTCTCGAACGCGAAGCGCGGGATCTTGGTAACCACGTAGTCGATGCTGGGCTCAAACGACGCCGGCGTGGCACCGCCGGTGATCTCGTTGCGCAATTCGTCGAGCGTATAGCCCACGGCCAGCTTTGCCGCCACCTTGGCAATCGGGAAACCCGTCGCCTTGGACGCCAGTGCGGATGAACGCGACACGCGCGGATTCATCTCGATGATGACCATGCGCCCGTCCTTGGGGTTGATGCCGAACTGCACGTTCGATCCGCCGGTCTCTACGCCGATTTCGCGCAGGCACGCGATCGACGCATTGCGCATGATCTGGTATTCCTTGTCGGTCAGCGTCTGCGCCGGCGCCACCGTGATCGAGTCGCCCGTGTGCACGCCCATCGGGTCGAAATTCTCAATCGAGCAGATGATGATGCAGTTGTCTGCGCGGTCGCGCACGACCTCCATCTCGTATTCCTTCCAGCCGATGACCGATTCCTCGATCAGCACTTCACTGGTCGGACTCGCATCGAGACCGCGCTCGACGATCGCAACGAATTCCTCGCGGTTGTAGGCAATGCCGCCGCCGGTGCCGCCCAGCGTGAACGACGGCCGGATGATGGTCGGATAACCGACCATGGTCTGCACCTGCAGCGCCTCTTCCATGCTGTGCGCCAGCGCCGAGCGCGGGCTGTCGAGCCCGATCGTCGCCATCGCCTTCTTGAATTTTTCGCGGTCCTCGGCCTTGTCGATGGCCTCCTTCGAGGCCCCGATCATTTCGACGCCGTACTTCTCGAGCACGCCGTGTTTCGCCAGGTCGAGCGCGCAGTTCAGCGCCGTCTGCCCGCCCATGGTCGGCAGCAGCGCATCGGGCTTTTCCGCAGCGATGATTTTTTCCACGACCTGCCAGGTCACGGGCTCGATATAGGTCGCATCCGCCATCTCCGGGTCGGTCATGATGGTCGCCGGATTGGAGTTCACCAGG
>JAOUIN010000038.1 GCA_029883965.1 Betaproteobacteria bacterium | reverse complement strand
ATACCGGTACCTGCAGTGCTGGCGTGGCACCGTGCGGGTGCGGTGAGTGCGGTTGCGCCTCCGCGTTGTGCGCCTTCCGGCATGGTCCGCACTGCAGGTCGCATAGTGGGGCTACGGTATAATTCTCGTCCCGCGTCGCCCAGCCCGTGCGGCCGAATATTTCAAAAAAGACGGTTTCCGCAAATGCCTGAAGAACAATTGCGCAAAGCAGCGCTTGAATATCATCGCTTTCCCGTGCCGGGAAAAATTGCGGTCACGCCCACCAAGGGCCTGGTCAACCAGCGCGACCTGGCGCTTGCTTACACGCCGGGCGTCGCCAAGGTGTGCGAAGAAATTGCAGCACACCCTGAAGAGGCCAGCAACTACACGGCGCGTGGCAACCTGGTCGCCGTCATTACCAACGGCACTGCCGTGTTGGGCCTGGGCAACATCGGGCCGCTGGCGGCCAAGCCGGTGATGGAAGGCAAAGCGGTGCTGTTCAAGAAGTTTGCCGGCATCGACGTGTTTGACATCGAGATCAACGAACGCGATCCGCACAGGCTGGTCGACATCATTGCCGCACTGGAGCCTACGTTCGGCGGCATCAATCTCGAGGACATCAAGGCTCCCGAATGTTTTATCGTCGAGCGAGAACTGCGCAAGCGCTGCAAGATCCCGGTGTTTCACGATGACCAGCATGGCACTGCGATTACCGTCAGTGCGGCATTCATCAACGGCCTGAAAGTGGTCGGCAAGGACATCGGCAAGATCAGGCTGGTGGTTTCGGGCGCGGGTGCCGCGGCGCTGGCGTGCCTTGATCTGCTGGTTTCACTCGGCCTTAAACAGGAGAACATAGCGGTTACCGACATCGCCGGCGTGGTCTACAAGGGCCGCAAGGAAGAGATGGATGAAGACAAGGCGCGCTATGCGATTGAAACCAAGGCGCGCAAGCTTGGCGACGTGATCGCCGGGGCCGACGTTTTTCTGGGTCTTTCTGCCGGCAAGGTGCTCAAGCCCGAGATGGTCAAGCAGATGGCTGAGCGCCCCCTGATCCTCGCGCTGGCCAATCCTGAACCCGAAATACTGCCGGAACTGGTGAAGGAAGTGCGGCCCGATGCAGTGATGGCCACGGGACGGTCGGATTATCCCAACCAGGTCAACAACGTGTTGTGTTTTCCGTTCATCTTTCGCGGCGCACTGGATGTCGGGGCGACGACGATCAACCGTGAAATGGAAATCGCCGCGGTCAATGCCATAGCCGCACTGGCGCAGGCCGAGCAGTCGGACATCGTTGCCGCCGCTTACGGTGAGCAGGACCTCAAATTCGGCCCCGAATACCTGATTCCGCGCCCTTTCGATCCGCGCCTGATCAGCATTGTCGCGCCGGCGGTGGCCAGGGCCGCAATGGAAAGCGGTGTGGCGACGCGTCCGATTGTGGACTTTGACGCCTACGTACAGCGCATGACCGAGGTGGTTTACCACTCCGGCCTGATCATGAAGCCGGTGATCAGCGCGGCGAAAAAATCGCCCAAGCGCGTCGTTTATGCCGAGGGTGAAAATGAGGTGGTGCTGCGCGCGGTGCAGGTTGCGGTGGATGAGGGCATTGTGCGCCCGGGGCTGATCGGCCGGCCGGATGTCGTCAAGGTGCGGATAGAGCGGCTGGGTCTGAGATTGCAGCGCGATCGCGATTTTGAACTGGTCGATCCCAATGACGACCCGCGCTACCGCGAGTACTGGACCGAATACCAGCGTCTCGGTGAACGCCGCGGGGTGACGCCGGAGATCGCCAAGCTCGACATGCGCCGTCGCGCGACGCTGATCGGCGCGATGCTGATGCGCATGGGGGCCGCGGATGCAATGCTGTGCGGCCTGCTCGGACGTTACGACAGCCACCTGCGGTTCGTTGACCTGGTGATCGGCAAGCGGCCGGGTGTGCAGAATTTTTCGGCGATGAACATGGTGCTGCTGCCGGATCGCACGCTGTTCATCGCCGACACCTATGTCAATTTCGATCCGACTGCCGAACAGATTACCGAGTCCACTGTGCTCGCAGCCGAGGAGATCAGCCGCTTCGGCCTCACGCCCAAGGTGGCGCTGCTGTCACATTCGAGTTTCGGTTCTGCGGATTCGGTCACCGCGCGCAAGATGCGCAACGCGCTGGCGCAGATCCGGGAGCGTGCGCCGGGCCTGGAGATTGAAGGTGAAATGCACGGCGATGCCGCGCTGTCCGAAGAAATCCGTGCCAAGGCTTTCCCGCACTCGAGTCTCAAGGGACCGGCCAACCTGCTGGTGATGCCGACGCTGGATGCCGCGAACATTGCGTTCAATCTGCTGAAGACGGCGTCCGGCGACGGCATCACTGTCGGTCCGATCCTGCTCGGTGCCGCCAAACCGGTGCATATCCTGACTACCAGCGTGACCGTGCGTCGCATCGTCAACATGACGGCGCTGATCGTTGCCGATGCCAACGCCCAGCGCGGCGAGCAGCGCCCCCTGATTTGATATTTAAGCCTTTGTTTTTATTTACTTTTTAACAGACTGATCCTTATGGCTAAATTCCGTACCGAACACGACACCATGGGCGAAATCCAGGTTCCCGACCGCATGCTGTGGGGTGCACAAACCGAGCGCAGCCTGCATCACTTCCATTTTCCCGGCGAAACTATGCCGCTGCCGGTCGTGCACGCGCAGGTCATGGTGAAAAAGGCGGCAGCGCTGACCAACATGGCGCTGGGCGTGCTCGACAGGAAGAAGGGCGGCGCCATCGTCAAGGCGGCCGATGAAGCGCTCACGGGGCAGTGGGACGAACATTTCCCTCTGGTGGTGTGGCAGACCGGCTCTGGCACGCAGACCAACATGAATGTCAACGAAGTGCTGGCCAACCGGGCCTCCGAGATCCTCGGTGGCAAGCGCGGTGCGGCGCGGCTGGTGCACGAGAACGACGACGTCAACAAGGGGCAGTCCTCCAACGACACCTTTCCGACGGCGATGCATGTTGCCGCGGTCATCGCGCTGGAAGAACAGTTGAAGCCCGCGATCAGGAAGTTGCGCAACACGCTCGACAGGAAATCGCGAGCGTGGATGCACATCGTCAAGATCGGCCGTACGCACCTGCAGGACGCGACGCCGCTGACGCTGGGTCAGGAGTTTTCAGGCTATGTCGCCCAGCTCGACCACGCAATGAAACACATAGACGCCGCGCTGCCGCACCTTTGTGAACTGGCGCTCGGCGGTACCGCGGTCGGGACCGGACTCAACGCACACCCGAAGTTCGCCAAGGACGTCGCGGCGCAGCTGAAGAAGCTGACCGGCATGCCTTTTGTCACTGCACCGAACAAGTTCGAAGCGCTGGGATCCTGCGATGGCGTAGTGAATGCCCATGGTGCACTGAAGACCCTCGCTGCGGCCCTGATGAAAATCGCCAACGACATACGCTGGCTGGCCAGCGGACCGCGCTGCGGAATCGGTGAACTGAGCATCCCGGAGAACGAACCCGGCTCGTCGATCATGCCGGGCAAGGTCAATCCGACCCAGTCCGAGTCGATGACCATGGTCTGCTGCCAGGTGTTTGGCAACGATGTTGCGATCAACGTAGGCAGCTCCATGGGTAATTTCGAACTCAACGTCTTCCGTCCGATGGTGATCCGCAACTTCATGCAGAGTACACACCTGCTTGCGCATGCCTGCGAGAACTTCAACGAGCACTGCGCGGTCGGCATCGAACCGAACCTTGAGCGCATCGACCAGTTGATGCGCGAATCGCTGATGCTGGTGACGGCGCTGAATCCGCACATCGGTTATGCCAATGCTGCGGCGATTGCCAAGAACGCGCACAAGAAGGGCCTGACGCTGAAGGAATCTGCCGTTGCGCTGGGCCATCTGACCGCGCAGCAGTTCGATCAGTGGGTCAAGCCTGAGGGCATGGTCGGCATCAAGATCACGGCGCCGAAGAAAGCGTCGAAGAAAAAATAAGGTCCGCGCTGCATGGCAGGCAAGCGCAAGCGTGATCAGGCTAATCCGGGCCGGCGCATTGCGCTGGTCACCGGCGGCAACCGCGGCATCGGCTACGAAATCAGCCGCCAGCTTGCGCAAGCGGGCCTGACCGTCGTGCTCGCCAGTCGCAGTGCGGCGGCAGGGCGTGCGGCCGCGCAGCGGCTGCGCGGCGAAGGACTCGACATCGATGTGCAACGCCTTGATGTGAGCAGCGCGGTCAGCGTCCGTGCTGCGGTCAGGGCGATCATCAGGCGGCACGGCCGCATCGATGTGCTGGTCAACAATGCCGGCATCCTGGCGGACCCGCACGGCGCCCGCGTGGTCGGATCCAGTCCTGCGGTTTTTCGAAAAACGCTTGCGACCAATTTTTACGGCCCGCTGTTGCTGGTGCAGGCGGCAACGCCGCTGATGCTGGCCGCCGGTTACGGTCGCATCGTCAATATGTCCAGCGGTCTGGGCCAGTTGAAAGGCATGGGCATTGGCACTCCCGCTTATCGTGTTTCGAAATGCGCGCTGAATGCGCTGACCGCAACACTGGCTGCTGAAACACGCGGCAAGGGTGTGCTGGTCAACGCTGCGTGTCCGGGCTGGGTGCGCACGCGCATGGGCGGAGCGAAGGCGCCGCGCACGGCGGCGCAGGGCGCTGATACCGCAGTCTGGCTGGCGACTTTGCCGCCACGCGGCCCGACGGGCGGTTTTTTCCGCAACCGCAAGCTCATCAGCTGGTAAGCCGGCCTGGTGAAGCTCAATCCCGGCAGTCCGTTGCGCGCGTTGATGGAAACCTTCCCCCGCACGGGCAGGCTGGACTGGATCGGCCTGCGACCCGCGCGGCGGGTGCCGCTGCTCGGCGTCAATCATGTCGAGGTGCTGGCCGACCACGGACTGGTCGGCGATCACAGGGCGAAAAAACCCGGCAGTAAACGGCAGGTGACGCTGATCCAGGCTGAACATCTGGCTGCAGTAGCCATGCTGCTCGGGCGCGATGCTGTTGATCCGGCACTGACGCGCCGTAATCTGGTCGTGTCAGGTATCAATCTGCTGGCGTTGCGCGATACCCGCTTCGACATCGGCGGTGTGGTGTTCGAGGGTGCCGGGCTGTGCGAGCCGTGCTCGCGCATGGAGGAGGTGCTGGGTGCCGGCGGCTATAACGCGATGCGCGGTCACGGCGGCATTATTGCCCGCGTGATCACCGGCGGCGTCATCAGTATCGGAGATCCAGTGGCGTACAAAGAAATCCCCGCCTGAACGGCGGGGATCGCTGACATAGTCGAGTGAACGGGTCAGATGCCGAGCATTTTCTCGGCCTTGCCGAGCGCTTCCATGGACTCGGCGTGTTTGCCGGCCTTGTGAAAAGCTTCACCTTCAGCGCGCAGCTTTTTCACATCCGCCATTTGCGCCGCGCTGATTTTTGCACCAGGCAAGGCCGCGTCGATCGCCTTCATGTGTTTCGGGCAGCTGCTGGCGAATACGGTTCCGCTCGCCAGTGCCAGGGTTGCTGCAAGTATCATCGGGGTCAGTTTCATGGGATTCTCCAAAGTGGGTTTGAGGGAAGTCGCCTGCCAGTTTATGCCTGATCGCTGTGCGGGGTGCTACTTTGATGGCAGTGGCATGCTGATGCTGCTGACCGGCGTGACAGGCGAACCGCCGGCGGGTAATATTTCCTTTTTAAATCAATTACTAATGCTATTTTCCGGTGCCGCCGTGATTACTACACCGCCAACATCCGCCGGCCAGCGATTATTCCCGCTGTCGCGCGACATGATTTCCGACCGGCTCAGACAACCGGCGCCGGAGCATGAGCATGACGATCTGCATACCATTGCGCTGAAAGAAGGCGTACGCGTCACCGAGGCCGCGGTGCTGGTGCCGCTGGTCAATCGTGCGGCAGGCGTGCAGGTGCTGCTGACCCAGCGCACGGAGCATCTGCGCGACCACGGCAGCCAGGTGAGTTTCCCCGGCGGCCGCGTCGATCCGGGAGACGCCGATCGCGAAGCCACGGCGTTGCGTGAAATGGAAGAAGAAGTGGGCCTCGCGGGCAACCGGATCACGCTGCTTGGCCGGCTGCCCAACTACGAGATTCCGTCCGGCTTCCGCATTACGCCGGTGGTTGGCTGGATCGAACCGCCGTTTGATGTCGAACCGGATGCCTTTGAAGTGGCCGACATATTCGAGGCGCCTTTGGACCACTTCCTCGATCCGGCCAACTACCAGCGCCGCGAGTATCATTTTCGCGGTCGTCACCGTCATTACCTGGCCATCCCCTGGGAAGGCCGGTACATCTGGGGCGCAACTGCGGGCATGCTCTACAGCCTGTGCCGGATGTTTCGCCAGCCATGAGCGTGCCGCGCATGCCGTCGTCCCCGGCGGTGCTGGCGTTGCGTGCCGCGGGCGTTGAGTTCACGCCGCATTTTTACACCTATGAGGAACGTGGCGGTACCGCAGTATCCGCCCGCGAACTGGGTGTCGATGAGCATGCCGTCGTCAAGACGCTGATCATGCAGGATGACGCGGCGCAACCCTGTATCGTGCTGATGCACGGCGATTGCGAAGTGTCGACCAAGGCGCTGGCACGTATCGTCGGCGTCAAACGGATTGAACCCTGCCGGCCCGAGGTGGCCGAACGCCATACGGGATATCGTGTCGGCGGCACTTCTCCCTTTGGCACGCGGAAAAAAATGCCGGTTTATCTGGAGCAGACCGTGCTTGACCTGCCGCGGATCTATGTCAACGGCGGCAGTCGCGGGTTTCTGGTCGGCATTGCGCCGCAGGTGGTGGTCGATCTGCTCAACCCGGGGCTGGTTTCTGCCGCTAATAGGAACTGATCGTATAGTGTTCCGCTGAAAGACACACCACGCCATGCCCGCTGCCGCGACGACGAAAAACCCCTCTGTCGGTCTGATCATGACCGGTGGTGGTGCGCGCGCTGCCTACCAGGTCGGAGTCATGCGCGCGCTGTACGAAATGCTGCCCAAAGCCGTGCGCAATCCGTTTCCGATCATCTGCGGCACATCGGCAGGCGCGATCAATGCCGCAGTGCTGGCGACCGACGGTTCCAATTTCCGGCGCGGTGTGCGGCGGCTGATGACGGTCTGGAAGAATTTTCATGTGCACCATGTGTACCGCGCGGATGCTTACGGTGCACTGGCCAACAGCGCGCGCTGGATGCTTGCGGCTGTGTCGGGGGGGCGCCTCTCCGAGGGACCGGTTTCGCTGCTCGACAATGCGCCGCTGGCGAGGCTACTTGAGCGCCACATCGATTTTCCGGCGATCGGCCGGTGCGTTGACGCTGGCGACCTGACGGCATTTGCGGTGACCTGCTCGGGCTATACCAGCGGGCAGTCGGTGACTTTTTATCAGGGGCACGCCAGTCTTGAAGGATGGGAGCGCGCGCGCCGTGTCGGCGTCGCCATGCCCATCGGCCTGTCGCATCTGATGGCTTCCAGCGCATTGCCGTTCATTTTCCCGCCGGTGCACATCAATCGCGAATACTTCGGCGACGGTTCGATGCGGCAGGTGGCGCCGGTGAGCCCGGCGCTGCACCTGGGGGCGGACCGTTTACTGGTCATCGGTGTCGGTCGCCAGTCGCGCCAGGCCTCTCCACGGGTGCCGACCAACGGCTACCCGTCGCTGGCGCAGATCGCAGGGCACGCGCTCGACAGCATTTTCCTCGATGGCCTCGAGGTTGATCTCGAGCGCCTGCAGCGCATCAATCGCACATTGAGCGTAATCCCGCCCGAGACTCTGCAGTCACAGAACCTGTCATTGCGGGCCGTTGAATTCCGCGTGCTGACCCCGAGTATTCCGCTGAGCCAGATCGCCACGCAGTATGCGCATGAGTTGCCGCGGGTGATCAGAATGCTGCTGCGCACGGTCGGCGGCATGAAGCAGACCGGCTCCAATCTGTTGTCGTACGTGCTGTTCGAGAAGTCCTATTGTCGCGCACTGATTCAGCTCGGATACAACGATACGATGGCGCAGCAGGAAGACCTGCTGCAGTTTCTCGGGTACGGACCGCATTGATGGGTGACATGCCGTGGTCGGAAGCCTGCGAACGCAATCAGGGGCCCATACTGCAGATACTGCGGGTCGCGTTCGCCGATGCCACCCGGGTGCTGGAGATTGGTTCGGGTACCGGGCAGCACGCAGCTTTTTTTGCCGCGGCCATGCCGCATCTGATCTGGCAGCCCAGCGATCTGGCGGAAAATCTGCCCGGTATCGCGGCATGGCGCGACGGGACCGGCTTGTCCAATCTGCGTTCGCCGCTGGCGCTGGACGTGGATGCGGCAGAGTGGCCTGCAGCCGGGATCGATGCGCTGTTCAGTGCCAATACGCTGCACATCATGCCGTGGACTTCCGTGCAGAACTTTTTCCGCGGGGCCGGGCGGACGCTGGCGTCCGGCGGCGTTCTGGCGACTTACGGCCCGTTCAACTATGACGGCCGGTACACGGCGGAGTCCAATGCCCGTTTTGACGCCTTCCTGCGTGCACGGAATCCGCTGAGCGGGATCCGCGACGTTGAGTCTGTGCATGATCTCGCGAAGAGCCACGGTTTTTCCGCGGTCTCGGATCATGCGATGCCCGCCAACAACCGCCTGCTGGTATGGCGTCGCGGCGAGGTCACGGAAGGTTGCCAGTCGTGGGCGTAGCCGGTATAAAAGAGAGACGGGCCGATGCATTGTGCCGGGCCGCCTGGTGCAGCATCCCATAGTTGATGAATCTTAATGAAGCGCGACTGGAAAGACCGTCGCCGGGGACCGATATGAGCCGTGCATTCGTAAAAGAAAGCGACGACGACTTCAGCGCAAGCGAACTGCCGGAACGGCCTGTGCCTGATCACGCCAATTACGTGACTCCGCATGGCATGGAGTTGTTGCGCACGCGCGTGCGCGAGCTGGCCGAGCAGCATGAGCAGCTCAAGTCCGTCGCGCAGGAGGATTCCGAGGCCAAGCGCAAGCTGCGCGAAGTCGAACGTGACCAGCGTTATTTCAACACGCAGCTCGAGCGCGCCGAGCTCGTGAATCCGGCGGGCCATCCGCCGGATGAGGTTCGATTCGGTGCCACGGTCAGTGTCGAAGACGAAGACGGCGGGGTCCAGGCGTTCAGCATCGTCGGCGATGACGAGGCCGACGTTGCGGCCGGCAAGATCAGCTGGGGCTCGCCCCTCGCGCGCTCATTGCTGGGCGCGAAGGTGGGGGACTCGGTCAAGTGGAAGCGTCCGGCCGGCGAAGTCGAGGTCGAAATTGTGACAATTGCTTATCCCGCAAATTAGTTTTAACCTGTTGTTTTAAAACATATTTTATTTAGAACGCGAGCGCATGAAATTTCTGGCATTGGTGCTTGCCCTGCTGCTGGAGCAGGCGTGGCCGCTGCGGCGCAGTAACGGCCTGTACGCGGCTTTTGAGAGTTACGCCGATTATCTGGAGCGCCAGTTCAACGGTCTGCAGGCAAGTCACGGGGCCATCGCGTGGTGTGTGGCGGTACTGCCTCTCGCCGTGGCTACGGTCGTTGTCTACGCGTTGTTGCGTGACGCCGGCGCATTGCTGGCTCTGGTCTGGTCCGTTGCGGTGCTGTACGTCACGATGGGGTTCCGTCGCGTCAGCCATTGTTTTACCGAAATCACCCAGGCGCTGCGCGAGCAGAACATCGCCACGGCGCGGGACGTGCTGGGCCGCTGGCGCGGAGTACCCGCGGATGAATTGAACGCCGCCGACATTGCGCGAGTCTCCATAGAACTCGGCTTGCTGCAGGCGCACCGTTACGTGCTGGGCCCTGTTTTCTGGTTTGTCATATTCGGACCGGTGGGCCCGGTGGTCTATCGTGCGGCTGACCTGCTGGCTGAACGCTGGGGACGCCAGATTGCGCCGGACAAACGTGCTTTCGCATTTTTTGCCGAGCGTGTGTTTTTCTGGATCGACTGGCTGCCGGCGCGCGTTACCGCTGCCACGTTTTCGATTGCCGGCAACTTTGAAGATGCCGCCTACTGCTGGCGCACGCAGGCGGCGGGATGGGGGCGCGGGGCCGAAGGGGTGGTGCTGGCCAGTGGTGCCGGTGCGCTGGGCGTGAAACTGGGCGGTGCGCTGCGTGAAGACGGCATGCTGAACCAGCGGCCTGAACTCGGCATCGGCGAGGATGTGGAGGTGGAAGACCTGCGCGGCACGGTAGGGCTGATCTGGCGCGCACTGGTGCTGTGGCTGTGCCTGTTGTTTATCGTGTCGCTGGCGCGGGCGTTCTGATCTTTTCTAGAACTTTTTCTGCTGGCGCAAGATCTCCTGCGACAGGTCTTGATAGGCCTTCAGGCGTCGCGTATTGATATGACCGGCTTCGTGCGCAGCGGTGATCGCGCAACCCGGTTCTTCCAGGTGTCTGCAATTGCGGAACCGGCATTGTCCGAGCCAGGGCCGGAACTCCATGAATGCGGCGGCGAGGCCGTCTATGCCGAGATGATGTACGCCGAACGCCTGCACGCCCGGCGTGTCGATGATGTCGCTCTGCGCGTCGAGGTGATACAGCCGCGTATGCGATGTCGTATGTTTGCCGGTGCCCAGTGACGACGAAACCTCGCGGGTCAGTGCCACCGCCTGCGGGACCAGCGCGTTGAGGATCGTGGACTTGCCCATGCCCGATTCGCCCACCAGCACGCTGCATTGCCCCGCGAGGTGCGGACGCAGGGCATCCACGCTTTGCGTCGCCACCAGCTTGAGCATCGGGTAGCCCATGGCGGTATAGAGCGCCAGCGTGGCCTCGCACCGCGCGGACTCAGGCAGATCGGCCTTGTTGAGCACGATCAGCGGCCGGATGCCGGCATGCTCGGCGGCGGCGAGGCAGCAGTCCAGCACATCGAGGTCGAACGAAGGCACGGGCGCGACGACCATGATCATCTGCGTCACGTTAGCGGCAAGGAGTTTCTGTTTCCAGTGATCGGAGCGATAGAGCAGGGTGTCGCGCGGCGCGCAATCCTCGATGACACCCTCGGCATTGCTCTGCACCAGGATGTCCACGCGGTCACCGCAGGCAAAATCGTTGCGCTTGCCCCGCGTTACGCAGTCGCGTACGGCACCGTCGGCGCATTCGACCAGGAAGCGCCGGCCAAACGCGGCGACGATCAGGCCCTGCATGCGCGCTTCAAGTCAGCCGGCGCCAAAATGAGTTGCGGACCACCGCCGGTGCGAACTCAAAGTTCGAAAAGGGCATCGAGTTTTGCTGCACATATAAAATCATTTTCCGAAAGGCCGCCGATGGCATGGGTGATGTAAGTCACCCGGCACTGCTTGTACCCCACCATCAGGTCGGGGTGGTGGTCTTCGCGGTGCGAGATCCATGCCGTCGCATTCACGAAAGCCATGGTCTCGTGGTAATCGCGGAAATCGTAGGTCTTGGTCAGCATTCCGTCGGTCAACGCCCAGCCGTTCAGGCGCTTCAGCAGCATCGATACTTCGCTGGCGTTCAGGGGCGCAACGCCGCCCTCACAGGGTTTGCATTTTTTTTCGGCAAGACCGGTCATGGTGGAGCCTTTACTTTTCGAACTTGTAGAACTGCTGATTGAGATAGGCAGCCATATGGACCACGTCCTCGGGAAAGACCGTGGCGCCGGTGCGGTCGACGCAGAATTGCACCATTTTCAGCAGCCCCTGGGCATCGCGGACCTTGCGCTCGGGGCGCGTGTACATCCGGCTGGCGTCACCACCCATGCGCTGGGCATGGCAGGCGTTGCAATTGGCCTCGTTCAGCAGGTTCCTGCCGGCCTTGGGATCCGCCTTGGCAAAAGGGTCTGCGTGTGCTGCAGTGGCAATAAACAGGACAACGACAGTGGTTAACAGGGCAGTCATGCGCATGACCGTTCTCCGGAGTGGTCAGCCGGCAGTCTGCTGCAGGCGCGCGATGCGCGTGGTCGCCGGCGGATGTGAATCGTAGAACACCGAATGCAGCGGGTCCGGTGTCAGCGTGGCCGCGTTGTCCTTGTAGAGCTTGACCAGCGCGGCAATCAGGTCTGCAGCCGGCGTGTATTGCGCGGCGAAGGCGTCCGCCTCGAACTCGTGCTTGCGCGAGTACATCGCACCCAGCGGCTGGAACAGAAAGGTGAAAACCGGCACCACGATCGAGAACAGCACCAGCGCCATGGCGGTGGACGGCGAGGTCACGCCGAGGCCTTCGTAAAACCACGGCTTGTCGAGGACCCACCCGAGCAGCCACAGGAAGCCCAGGCTGGCAGTGAATATCCACGCAATGCGCTTGATTACATGTTTCAGCTTGAAGTGCCCCAGCTCGTGTGCGAGCACGGCTTCGACCTCCTGCGGCTCCAGCCGTGACAGCAATGTGTCGAAAAACACGATGCGCTTGGTTTTGCCGAAGCCGGTGAAATACGCATTGCCGTGACTGGAGCGGCGCGAACCGTCCATCACCATCAGGCCCTTGACCTTGAAGCCGCATCGGGCCAGCAGGCGTTCGACGCGCTCTTTCATGGCTTCGTCCTGTAGCGGTGAAAACTTGTTGAACAGCGGCGCGATCCAGGTCGGATAAACCGCGAGCATCAGAATGTTGAACGCCATCCATGCGAGCCATGCGTAGAACCACCACAGCTCACCCATGCTCGCCATCAGCCATAACACCATTGCCACCAGCGGCAGCCCGAGAGCAGCGGACAGCAGCAGGCCTTTGACGAAATCGATCCAGAACAGCTTGACGGTGGTTTTGTTGAATCCGTAGCGCTCTTCGATGACGAACGTGCGGTAGAGGTTCAGCGGGATATCGATGACCATCATCACCACGGCGACTCCCGCGATCAGCGCGAGTCCGCGGACCATGCCCGGTCCGAACCAGGTCGCCGTCAGCTCATGCAGCGCCTGCAGTCCACCGCCGAAAGTCAGTGCCAGCGCCACCGCGACTTCAATGGCGACGCCGACCATCGCAAACCGGGTCTTGGCGGCGGTGTAATCGGCGGCGCGCTGGTGTGCTTCGAGCGTGATCACGTCGGCAAACTGCGCCGGCACGGCGTGACGATGCGCCTGTACATGGCTGGCGTGGCGGGTGGCCAGCCACAGGCGGGTAGCGGCGGTCAGCAGCAGTGCGGCGAGAAATATCAGGCCAAAAGTATGCATTTTCGGGTATATGGAGGTGTAGGCTTATGACACAATGCGTGTCCGGAAATTCAGCAATTCGCGCGAAAAAACATTATGGCACAGGATCCCAACGCCCTCATCTGGATAGACATGGAGATGAGCGGCCTGAACCCCGAAACCGACCGCGTGCTCGAGGTCGCCATCGTCATCACCGATGCGCAACTGAACATCATCACGGAGGCGCCGGTGCTGGTCGTGCATCAGTCCGACGAGGTGCTCGATGCAATGGACAACTGGAACCAGTCCACTCACAAGAAATCGGGCCTGATAGACCGGGTCCGGGCATCGACGCTGACCGAAGCCGACGTCGAAGAGCGGATGATTGCTTTTCTGTCGCAGCATGTGGCATCGGGCGTTTCGCCATTGTGCGGCAATTCGGTACATCAGGACCGGCGCTTCCTGGTGCGTTACCTGCCGAAACTCGATGCTTATTTTCACTACCGCCTGATCGATGTCAGCACGCTGAAGGAACTGGCGCGTCGCTGGAAGCCCGAGGTCCTGGCGGGCATGGTGAAGCACGGCAAGCATGAGGCGCTGGCCGATATCCACGAATCGATTGAAGAACTGCGTTACTACCGCGCGCAGATCCTGAAGATCTGACGCGGCAGGCGTCAAAAACCCGGACGCCGGGTCCGCTCGTCAGCCCAGCTTCAAGTCACCGTCGAATTTCACGTCCAGTGCAAGCTTGCCGACCTGCAGCGTCATCGTAGCCGGCAGTGATTCCGTGCCTTTGAGCGTGCCGTCTTCGATCGCTTTTCGCACCGCTTTTTCGATCGCGAGTTGCGAATTGACGCCCACGGTTTTCAGGAACTTGCGGATGCTCATGTTCAGTGCTTCATCATTCATGACTTCCTCCGGTTATGCTGTTTCGAGAAATTGATCAGGCCGTCGGTCGACGCATCATGGGTGGTCGCCGGCGTCGCAGCGGTAAATTGCGGCAGCAGGCTGCCGGCGAGTCGCTTGCCATGTTCAACGCCCCACTGATCGAAGGCGTTGATGTCCCAGACCGCGCTCTGGACGAATGTACGGTGTTCATACATCGCGAGTAATGCGCCGAGATTGTACGGGGTGAGGTCCGGCAGCAGCAGTGTATTGCTCGGCCTGTTGCCTGGCAGCGCCTGATGTTGTGCGAGCCGGGCTGCATCCCGGGCC
>JAOUIN010000267.1 GCA_029883965.1 Betaproteobacteria bacterium | reverse complement strand
GGCGCGGTCAGTCAGCCAGTCGACGATCTTGCCCTTGCCTTCATCACCCCATTGGGTGCCGATCACCACTACGTTTTTACTCATGCTCCGACAGCCTTTTTGTTCCGTAACAGCGCCTTGGCGCTACGTAATTTATTAATAAAAACAACAAGTTATATATAGAAGTTAATTTCGTTTCCGCAGTATCCAGCGGCCGCTGCGACGGACCAGTTCGCGCGCGCAGCCGAGTTCATCACGAAACCGGGTGTGGCCGGGCATATCCTCGATCACCACCACGCCGCGTCCGCGCAACGCCGCGATCCGCCGCTGCAACGCGCGGTCTGCCGGCCGGTACGGGGCCAGCACCCGCGCCTGCGGTCCCGCATCAGCCCCGCTTGCCGCGAGTTCGCGCAAATCCATGCTGAAGCCCGTGGCCGGCCGGGAACGCCCGAACGCCTTGCCCACCTCGTCGTAGCGACCACCCTGCGCCAGCGCATTGGGGCGCGCATTGGCATAGGCCGCAAACACGACACCGCTGTGATAGTGATATCCGCGAAGTTCACCCAGATCAAAACTGCGGATCTGCGCGTGGTCAGCCAGTTGTTTCGATAATGCCGACAGGTCGCGCAAAGCCGCCCGGATCTCGGGCAATGCAGGCAGTACGCGGCGCGCCCGTGTCAGCACTTCGGGCCCGCCGTAGAGTTCAGGCAGGACCGACAGCGCAGCCCGGGTGCTCCGGTCCAGACCGCGTGCCAGTGCCGTAATCGCCGGCGCATCCTTGACCTGCATCGCCCGGAACAGGTCGCCTTCCAGTTCAGGGGACACGCGGGCGCGGCGCAGCAACGCCCGGAAGACCCCGACATGCCCGATGTCCAGCGACACCTTGCTCACACCGGCAAGCCGCAACGCCTGCAGCATCACCCGCTGCACTTCGATGTCGCTTTCGATGCCCGCATGGCCGTAGATTTCGGCGCCGATCTGCAAGGGCTCCCGCGTCCGGTTCATGCCGTCAGGCAGGGTACGCAGCACGCTGCCGGCATAACACAGCCTCGTCACGCCGCCGCGGTTGAGCAGATGCGCATCGATGCGCGCAACCTGGGGTGTGATGTCCGCGCGCACGCCCAGCATGCGACCGGACAACTGGTCGACCAGCTTGAATGTCTGCAAATCCAGGTCCTCGCCGGTGCCCGTCAGCAACGAATCGACGTATTCGAGCAGCGGCGGCATGACCAGTTCGTAGCCGTGCACCGCAAAATCATCGAGGATGCGCCGGCGCAGCAGCTCGATGCGACGCGCTTCGTCGGGAAGGATATCCTCGATGTATTCAGGCAGCAGCCAGGTTCTCATGGACGTCAGTAAAACAGCGCGTCAAATCGCGCAACAAGTGGCGCAAAAGCGCACATTATAGAAGTTTGCAGCCTTAATCACGCACGAAATAAAGCAGTATCAGGCCGAGCAGCATCGAACTGATCCCGATGAACCGCAACTGCCCGTCGCTCATTTCGATCAATCGGCGAAAGGTTTCCCGCCAGACGGCGGGCAGCAGGAAAGGCAGCATGCCCTCGATGACCAGCATCAGGGCAAGCGCAACCAGAAGATTGTCAGCCATCAACGGACCCCGCGGGCGCAACGCCGGTGCCGCCGGCGGGCTGCAACCGCAACGCGATCACTTGCCGCCGGGCTTGCCGCCGGATTTCAGGTACTTGAAGAATTCCGAGTTGGGTTCAAGCACCAGCACATCGCTGCGGTTCCTGAAACTTGCGCGGTAGGCCTCAAGGCTGCGGTAGAACGCATAGAACTCGGGATTGATTTCATAGGCTTTCGCATAATTCGCCGCAGCCTTGGCGTCGCCCTCACCCTTGATCCGCTGTGCATCGCGATAGGCCTCGGCCAGGATGACCTCGCGCTGCTTGTCCGCATCAGCGCGGATCTTCTCGGACTCCGCAGCACCGGTTGACCGCAATTCGTTGGCGACCCGCTTGCGCTCCGCTTCCATCCGCCCGTATACCGAACCGCTCACTTCCTGCGGCAGGTCAACGCGCTTGAGGCGCACGTCGAGGACCTCAACACCGATCTTGGTCGCATCCTCGTTGGCTTTCTTGCGCATCAACTCCATGATCTTGTCGCGCTCGCCGGACACCACATCGTGCACCGTGCGGTTACCGAACTCGGCGCGCAATCCGTCGTTGATCGTCTGCAGCAGGCGGGTCTGCGCACGAACTTCTTCACCGCCAACCGAAGTGTAGTAGTTGCGAACGTCGGTTATGCGCCATTTGACGAACAGGTCCACCAGCACGTTTTTCTTTTCCGAGGTCAGAAAACGCTCAGGCTCGGCGGAATCGATGGTCAGAATCCGCACATCGAAATAGCGCACGTTGTCGAGCATCGGCACCTTGAAATACAGGCCCGGATCCTTCTTGATCGAGATCACTTCACCAAGGCGGAATACGATGGCATTCTGGCGCTGGTCAACCACAAACATGGACATCGACAGGATCATCAGCACAACACCAATGCCGATGATGATAGGCGTGAAATTGCGTTTCATCAGCGGACCTCCCGATCACGGCTGCGGAAGGCTTCGCGGTTGCGCGCCGCGCTGTCGGCCGGCGCCGGATCGGCCGCCTTGGCCTGCGGCAGCGGCTCGGCCGCACCGGTGCCTGACATCTGCATCAATTTGTCCAGGGGCAGATACAGCAGATTGCCCCCGCTCTTCTGGTCGATCAGGATCTTGCTGGAATTGGTCATGATCTGCTGCATGGCATCGATATAAAGACGGTCCCGAGTCACCTGCGGCGCCTTCGCATACTCCGCGACAATCTGACGGAAGCGCGACGCATCACCCTGCGACTGCTCGATCACGCGGCTGCGATAACCCGATGCTTCCTCGAGCATACGTGCCGCCATACCGCGTGCCTTCGGGATCACATCGTTGGCATAAGCTTCACCCTCGTTCTTCTGGCGTTCGCGGTCCTGGCCTGCCTTGACGGCATCGTCAAAAGCAGCCTGGACCTGCTCCGGCGGCTGTGCATTCTGCATCGTCACCTTGCTGATACTGATGCCGGTGCCGTAGCGGTCGAGAATTTCCTGCATCAGCTTTTGCGCACGCGCGGCAACCTCCGCACGGCCCTCAAAAATCACAAAGTCCATGCTGCTGCGGCCGACGATTTCACGAATCGCACTTTCTGCGGCCTGCAGTACGGAATCCTCCGGCGAACGCGAGTTGAACAGGTAATCGCTGGGGCTTTTCAGGATGTACTGAACCGCAAACTGCACGTCAATGATGTTTTCGTCATCGGTCAGCATCAGTGATTCCTTGATCACCTTGCTCTTGACGGTATTGCGATAGCCCACTTCAACGGTTCGCACCTGCGCCACGTTCACAACCTCGGCCGACTCAACCGGGTAAGGCAAATGCCAGCGGGGACCGGGCATCGTGGTTTCCACGAACTTGCCAAAGCGCAACACGACCCCGCGCTGACCCTCGTTGACGATATAGAAGCCGCTGGCGATCCAAACCACTACCACCAGCGCAATCAGCAGGCCGGCACCGCCACCGACAGCACCCGCACTGGGCCCGCCG
>JAOUIN010000266.1 GCA_029883965.1 Betaproteobacteria bacterium | reverse complement strand
GCTGCAACGTGCAGGGCGGATGAAAAACAAATTTTCCGCTGGGGCGTATATCTTTAAGTTGTTGTTTTAATTCATTTTTTTGTTTTTCTATGGCGATACTTAAATCGCAGGCCATGGCCGAGATGCGCTTTGCACGTTCGGCGTAGGCGGGATCGTGCGCCAGCAGGTGGCCGTAGTCGGTAATCATCACGCCACAACCGCTGGCGGTGAAGATCAGCGCTTCGGCACCCTGTTCGACATGTGGCCACCACGCGTCGATGTTGTTGCGCATCGCCGTCAGCGCCTGCTCGTGTTGATCGAGATGGAAGGTCACGGCGCCGCAACAGCCGGCAGTCGGCGCGCGCTCCAGTGTGATGCCGAGTTTGTCGAGCACGCGCGCGGCAGCGGCATTGGTGGCCGGCGACAATGCGGGTTGCACGCAACCATCAAGCACCAGCATGCGCCGCGTGTGGCCGCCGAGCGGCCAGGGGCGCGGTCGCGCGGGCTGCTCGGGAACGATGTCATCGAGCACCCTGGGCAGCACGGTGCGCGCGATGCGGCCGGCGGCGAGCAGCGGATTGAACAGTGCCGGTCGCGGCAGCACTGCGGCCAGCGCCTGGCGCCGGACCTTGTCCAGGCCGGTGCGCGGTACCTGTTCAGCGACAACAGCACGACCGATGTCAAGCAGGCGGCTGTAGTGCACGCCGGACGGGCAGGTGGTTTCACAGGCGCGGCAGGTCAGGCAGCGGTCAAGATGCAATTGCGTTTTCGCTGTCGCCGGCTCGCCTTCGAGCACCTGTTTCATCAGGTAAATGCGGCCGCGCGGACCGTCGAGCTCGTCGCCGAGTAACTGATAGGTCGGACAGGTTGCCGTGCAGAATCCGCAATGCACACATTTCCGCAGGATGGCTTCGGCCTCACGGCCCTGCGGCGTATCCCTGATGAAATCAGCGAGCTTGGTTTGCATGAACTGCTAGAGCTCCGGATACATCCGGCCGGGATTGAGTATGCCCGCCGGATCCATGGCTTGCTTCACGTTGCGGTGCAACTGCATCATCACATCCGGCAGCGGATGAAACGCGCCGGTAGTGGCCTCACCTGCTGTTCCATTGCCGCGCCGGAACAGCGTGGCATGGCCGTCACCGCTGCGCGCCGCCTTGCGGATGGTTTTGGCGTCGGCGTCGGACGTCAGCCAGCGCAGCGCGCCGCCCCATTCGTGCAACTGCATGCCGGGCAGATCGGCCAGGTGGGGTGTGGTCGATTTCAGCGACAGCCGCCACAGAGGCATATCACCGGAGAAGAACACGTCGCGCTGGTCGCGGATGTCGCGCCAGAATTCAGCGGCATTTTCGATTTCCTCGCCGCCGAGTTTTGCAGCGGCGGCTTTGACCGCCGACGCCGCGCCGGCGAGACGCACATACAGCCGTTTTTCGACATGGCAGGTGCCGGTGATCGGCAGCGGTTTTCCGGCCCATTCGTTCATCAACACCAGCGCTTCTTCCTTGGTCTGGTTGCGGCAGATCGTCAGTTCGGCCGGCGGCAGCGGCAGCGCTTTCAGCGATACTTCGAGGATCACGCCCAGAGTACCCATGGATCCGGTGATCAGCCGCGACACGTCATAGCCGGCGACATTTTTCATGACCTGGCCGCCGAATTTGAGGTCATTGCCGCGGCCGTCGAGTATGCGGAGACCCAGCACGAAATCGCGCACAGATCCGGCGTACGGCCGGCGCGGACCCGACAGGCCGGCAGCAATGCAGCCGCCCAGCGTGGTGTTGTTGCCGAAATGCGGCGGCTCGAAGCCCAGCATCTGGCCTTTGTCGCGCATCACCGCTTCGATGTCCGCGAGCGGCGTGCCGCAGCGCGCGGTGATTACCAGCTCGGTGGGTTCGTAGTCGATGACGCCCGCATAGCCGGAGACGTCGAGTAAGCTGCCCGCACCTGCATTGCCGTAGAAATCCTTGCTGCCACCGCCACGGATACGCAGCGGTTCCTTCGCATCGGCGGCGGTGCGGATGGCCTCCGCGTACTGGTTGACCGGATCGGACATGGTTGCGCTAGAACCGCGGGATCCCGGGGAATTTTTCCTCACCGGCATGCACATGCATGCGCCCGAACTCGGCGCAGCGGTGCAGTGACGGCACGGCCTTGCCGGGATTGAGCAGGCCGTGTTCGTCAAACGCATGTTTCAGCGCATGGAAGGTTTCGAGTTCCGCGGACTTGAACTGTATGCACATCGAATCGATTTTCTCGATGCCGACGCCGTGCTCGCCGGTGATGGTGCCGCCGACGTCGATGCACAGCTTCAGGATTTCAGCGCCGAATTCCTCGGTGCGCTGCAGCTGGTCGGAATCGTTGGCATCGTAGAGAATCAGCGGGTGCAGGTTGCCGTCGCCGGCGTGGAACACGTTGGCGCAGCGAAGGTTGTATTTTTTCTCCATCGCGGCGATGCCGCGCAGCACTTCGGCGATGCGCTTGCGTGGAATGGTGCCGTCCATGCAGTAATAATCCGGTGAAAGCCGGCCCACTGCCGGAAATGCCGCCTTGCGCCCGGCCCACAGCCTGAGCCGCTCGGCCTCGTCCTGCGAGGTGCGCACGATATGTGCGCCGCTGCTGTTCATGATGTCTTCGATGCGGCGGATTTCGTCACGCACTTCCTCGTGCGTGCCGTCGGATTCGCACAGCAGGATGCCGGCGGCGTCGGTGGGGTAGCCGGCGTTGACGAACGGCTCCACTGCCATGGTGGCTGGCTGGTCCATCAGTTCCATGCCGGCGGGAATGATGCCGGCTGCGATGACATTGGCCACGGCCTGGCCGGCGGCACCGATGTCGTCGAAAGCGGCAAGCACGACCTGCGCCGATTCCGGGCGCGGCAGCAGTTTGACGGTGACTTCGGTCACCACGCCCAGCAGGCCCTCGGATCCGGTCATCAACGCCAGAAAGTCATAACCTGCGGCATCGAGTCCGCCGCCGCCGAGTTCGATCATGTCGCCTTCGATGGTGGCGACACGGAGTTTGAGGATGTTGTGCACCGTGAGCCCGTACTTGAGGCAATGCACGCCGCCCGAATTCTCGGCAATGTTGCCGCCGATGGAGCAGGCGATCTGGCTAGACGGGTCGGGTGCGTAATACAGGCCGTGCGACGCGACGGCTTCGGAGATGGCGAGGTTGCGTACACCCGGCTGCACCCGCGCGGTGCGCGCAACCGGATCGATGTCGACGATTTTCATCAGTTTCGCCAGCGACAGCAGCACACCGTTGCCCAGCGGCAGTGCGCCGCCGGAGAGTCCGGTGCCGGCGCCGCGCGCCACCACCGGCACGCGCATGGCGTGGCAAGTCTCGAGGATTTCGCAGATCTGCTGTTCGTTTTCGGGCAGGGCCACGACCATGGGCACCTGCCGGTACGCCGACAGGCCGTCGCATTCGTACGGAGTGACGTCTTCACGCTCGAACAACACGCTGCTTTCAGGCATGAAACGGCGCAGCGCCACGCTGACCGCGCGCTGGCGTTCGAAATCCACGGGTGCTGCCTGCATCGGAGCGTTCATGAGTCGATTCTATATCACGCGGTGGAGACCACGGCGAATGC
>JAOUIN010000037.1 GCA_029883965.1 Betaproteobacteria bacterium | reverse complement strand
GATTACACGCTGGCTCAGGGGTTTTCACAATAAAATCAGGGGCTTGAGTCCCGGAGGTCGTGCATGAACGAATTCGATTTCACCCGCTCTGCCCAGAGTGAGGTTTACAACGCCAACGTGGCGCGCCTGTTTTTTCATGCCAACGGCAAGACTCGAAATATTGACGCCGGCAGTCAGTTGTTTGCGGAAAAGGCTGCAGGCAGCAGCATGTTCTTCGTTGCCAGCGGCGAAGTGGCGCTGATCCGCGGGGGCAAGCCATTGGACGTGCTCAAGGCCGGGGAGATCGTCGGTGAAATGTCCGTGCTGACCGGAGTGCCGCGCAGCGCCACGGCCACGGCGAAAACTGCCTGCGAAGTCATCGAGCTCGACGGCAGGACGTTTTCCGGGGCGATACAGAAAACGCCGGAATTCGCACTGATGCTGCTGGCGATTCTGATCAAGCGCCTGCGGCTGGCACTGGCAATGCAGATGCTGGGCAAGGGGCAGGCGCCGGGCACGATCGAAACGATACCGACCTCGGGTGCGGTGTTCGACGAGGCGTTATTGAAGGACCTGACGGCCAATTTTCCGGCGCGACCGCCCGTTTTTCAGCAGAAGAACACGGTCATCATGCGCGAAGGCGAAGCCGGAATCTTCATGTATGTGGTCATGGACGGCGTCGTGCGCATCACTGTCAAGGATACGATTGTCGAACTGGTCAAGGCGGGCGGTGTATTCGGCGAGATGGCGCTGGTCGATCAATCGAAGCGCGCGGCATCGGCTGCTGCGGGTTCGGACTGCAACCTGATGTCGATCAACCGCAATGACTTTCTGACGTTGATTAAAACCAATCCCGTGTTCGGTCTGGCGCTGCTGCGTGCGCTCGCGAACCGGCTGCGGAATACCGGTCGCAAATAGCAGCACCTTGCCCCGGGGCTATCGGGAACGGGCGATGGATCTCGGATCGCGGGATTTCCAGCGCCCGCTGTCGACCAGCGTCAGAAAATCGAGCAGGTTGCGGTTGAACTGGTCGGGTTCCTCGGTATTTACGGTGTGTCCGGTTGCGGGGCACATCCACAGCCGTGCGTTTTTGCAAACGCGTTTGATGAACAGCGCCGGTCCGATGCTGCCGTCGTCTTCATCGCCGCAGACTACGAGCAGTGGCGGGCGATAGGCGCGCAGACCCCGTTCCAGTGCGTAAACCGGCGGCCGTTTTGCCTGCACGCCGCGCAGCACGCCGGCAAGGCCGGTGCCGGAATGGCCTTCGTGAACGCGCCGGAATTCGGCAAAACCGCGCGGATCTTTAAGCATCAGCGGGATGCGGCCGGGCGAGAGGCCCCGCTGCCTGAGCGCGGCATGCGTACCGGCGGTCTCGAACAGCTGCGCATGTGCTTCGGTCGCCTGCAGGAAGCTTTTGCGCGTCCCCGGATCGGAACCTGCACCGGCGGCCAGTGCGGTGACTGACAGCGCCATGGCCGGGTAGCGCAGCCCGAACTGCAACGCCGTGTATGCACCCATCGAACAGCCGACGACATGCGCCTTGCGGATGCGCAGGTGGCGCAACACGTCGGCAACGTCATCGACGGCAATGCGCCATGAATATTTCGAACGGGCCCGCGGCACGTCTGATGGCGGATAACCGCGGGCATTGAACACGATGCAGCGGTAGCGCCGCGCGAAAAACCGCAGCTGCGACTCCCAGCTGCGCGCATCTCCGGAAAATTCGTGCACGAAAATCAGCGGTGTGCCGCTGCCGGTTGCTTCGTAGTGAAGTTTTATCCCGTCGCGGGCGGTGGCGTGGGGCATGGCGATTCTCCGGAATCGTGTCGACGGCGTCGGGTTAGGGCGAGAACAGCTTACACGCTGCCCGAGACGATCTGGGCCTCGAGTTCCTGGCGTATGTATTCGAGTGCCAGATCGCCGACATCGTCAGCGAGGCAGTCGAATTCCGTCAGGCCTTCCGTCGAGCGCAGCCAGGTCAGTTGCCGCTTGGCCAGCTGCCGCGTCGCGGCAATGCCCTGTTCGCGCAGTTCATCAAGGCTGATTTTGCCGTTCAGATGGTCCCAGGCCTGGCGGTACCCGACGCAGCGCATGGCGGGCATGTCGGGTTCGAGCGCGTATTCCTCACGCAGGCTGCGCAGTTCATCCACCAGCCCCGCAGCCAGTATCGCGTCGAAACGCTGCGCGATGCGCTCATGCAATACGGCGCGGTCACCCGGCAGCAGCGCAATGCGGATCGGCGAGTACGGGAAGTAAACGTATTTCGGTTTTTTCAGCAGGTCGGTCATCGACTTGCCTTCGATGTAATAAATTTCCAGTGCGCGCTGGATGCGCTGCGCATCGTTGGGGGCCAGTCGCGCTGCAGTTTGCGGATCGACCTTGTTCAGTTTCTCGTGCACTGCCGGCCATCCGTCTTCTTCCGCCATGGTTTCAATGATCATGCGTATGGCCGAATCGGCCTCCGGCAGATCATTGAGTCCTTCCACCAGCGCCTTGAAATAGAGCATTGTGCCGCCGACCAGCAGCGGGATGTTGCCGCGTTCGGTGATCTCGCGCATCAGCGTCAGCGCGTCGTCGCGGAAGCGCGCCGCAGAGTAACTCTCATGCGGTTCGATCAGATCGATCAGATGGTGCGGCGCGCGCTTGAGCGTTTCGGCATCGGGTTTGGCGGTGCCGATGTCCATGCCTTTGTAAACCAGTGCGGAGTCGACGCTGATGATTTCGCACGGCAGTGTCGTTGCAAGCTGCACGGCAACCGCGGTCTTGCCGCTGGCAGTGGGGCCCATTAGCAGGATGGCAGGCGGGTGCGTGGTAGACGGCATAATAATATTAATAAAATCAATAGGTTACATTATATGATCATTCGCCGCGGCGAAACAGGCGATCGAGATCGCTGACTGTAATCTGATGCCAGGTCGGCCGGCCGTGATTGCACTGGCCCGAACGTTCGGTCGCCTCCATGTCGCGCAGCAGCGCATTCATTTCGGGAACGGTCAGTTTTCTGTTGGCCCGCACTGCGGCATGGCAGGCCATGGTACCCAGCAGCTCGTTGCGCCGTTCGGTGGCGATGCGGCTCGCGCCGTACTCGCGCACTTCATGCAGTACATCAAGCGTCAGTGCCTGCGCATCGGCGTCGGCGAGCAATGCCGGCACACCGCGTACGATCAATGCACTGGGACCGGCAGGCGCGATATCGAAGCCTAGCCCCTGCAAGGCTTCGCGTTCCTCTTCGGCAGTAGCGACATCCAGTGCGTCGGCAGCGAAGTTGATCGGTACCAGCAGCGGCTGCATCGGGATGGCGCGATCATCGAGCGCGGTCTTGAGCTTTTCGTACATGATGCGTTCGTGGGCGGCATGCATGTCGATGATGATCAGGCCGCTGCGGTTTTCAGCGAGGACGTAAATGCCGGCGAGCTGGGCCAGCGCAAACCCGAGCGGATGTTCATCAGCCGATGGCGGCAGTGCCGGCACCGCCTGTGGCAATGCTGCAGTGGCCGTTGCCATAGCAGGACGTGACGCGAACTGCATGGCATAAGCGCCGGCCGGTTGCGCAACCCCCAGGGGCATCGCACCCTGGTTGCGATATGCCGGCATCGCAGGCGCAAACGCCGGCGCCGGCGCAGATTCCGCCGGCGCGGCCTGACCCGCAGACAGCGACAGGGTCTTGTGCAGGGCATGAAATATGAACTGGTGCACCGCACGCGAATCGCGGAAACGCACTTCGGCTTTCGCCGGATGTACATTGACGTCCACCAGTTGCGGGTCGATGTCGAGGAACAGCGCGAACGCGGGGTGACGGTCGTGATGCAGCACATCGGCATAGGCCTGGCGGATGGCGTGCGCGACCAGCTTGTCGCGGATGCAGCGGCCGTTGACGAAGAAATACTGTGCGTCGCGCGCGCCCTTGGCGTGTGCCGGTGAACTGATGGCGCCGCGGATCGCGATCTGTCCGGCGGACTCCTCCACCGGCAGCGCGCCTGCGGCAAACTCTTCACCCAGGACCGCGGCAATGCGTGCGGGTAGCGGCTGGGGCTTGACCTGCAGACGGGCGCGGCCGTTGTGGGTCAGCGCAAAGGCGACATCGGGCCGCGACAGCGCGATGCGGCGGAAGGCCTCTTCGCAATGCGCGAATTCGGTCTGTTCGGTCTTGAGAAATTTTCGTCGTGCCGGCGTGTTGAAATACAGCTCGCGCACTTCGATGCGCGTGCCGCGCGCGAGCGTTGCCGGCTGCGGAGCGGACAGCGCCGGGCCTTCCGCAGTGACGCGCCACGCATGGCGTTCGTCGGCGCGGCGGCTCATCAGCGCCATGCGCGATACCGAGGCGATGCTCGCCAGCGCTTCTCCGCGGAATCCGAGGCTGCCGACATGTTCGAGGTCATCGAGGCTGGTGATTTTGCTGGTGGCATGGCGCGCGAGCGCGAGCTGCAGTTCGTCACGCGCGATACCGTGGCCGTCGTCGCTGACGGCGACGAGCTTGATGCCGCCGCCGGCGAGTTCGACACTGATCGCCTGCGCGCCGGCATCCAGGCTGTTTTCGAGCAGCTCTTTCAGAGCAGATGCGGGGCGTTCGATGACTTCGCCCGCAGCGATCTGGTTGATCAGTAATTCGGGCAGAACGCGGATCACGGACATGCGGGAATTATAAGCGCAGCGCATACGGTTATAAGTATCCGCCGATCCGGCAGCATTTCGCGGCACTTGGCAGCGGCGTGCGGGCCGGAATGCCGCTGTATTGTCTTATAATCCTGACTTCGTTACGCTCACGGCGGCCGGGACCATGCATCGTATCCCGCGTCCTGTGAACGGTCCGGCAACAACGGCCGTCATGCTCGGCAGATACCAGTGAAGGGAAATCAATGGCTCAGGTCATAGGAGTGCCAAAAGAGACGGCAGCGGGTGAAAAGCGCGTTGCCACCGTTCCGGAGGCTGTTGAAAAGCTGATCAAGCTGGGTTTCAAGGTCATGGTTCAGTCCGGTGCCGGTGATGGCGCGAACTGCAGCGATGAGACCTACCGCGCCGCGGGTGCGGAGATAGCCGATACTGCGGAAAAACTGTGGTCCTCCTCCGACATCGTGTTCAAGGTGGGCGTGCCGACACCGGAGGAAGCCGGCCTGCTGCGTGAAGGCGGCGTCCTGATCGGGTTCATCTGGCCGGCGCAGAATCCGGAACTGATGCAGCAGCTCGCGGCGAGGAAGGCGACGGTGCTCGCCATTGACTCGTTGCCGCGCATGCTGTCCCGCGCGCAGAAGATGGATGCGCTGACCTCGCAGGCCGGCGTCGCCGGATACCGCGCCGTGATCGAGGCGGCCAACGCCTTCGGTCGTTTCTTCAACGGTCAGATCACCGCTGCCGGCAAGGTGCCGCCGGCCAAGGTCTTTATCGCCGGTGCAGGTGTTGCGGGTCTCGCGGCAATCGGCACTGCGGCCGGTCTGGGCGCGATCGTGCGCGCCAACGACACGCGCGCTGAGGTGGCCGACCAGGTCGTGTCGCTGGGCGGCGAATTCGTCAAGGTCGAATACGAGGAGGAAGGTTCCGGCGGCGGCGGCTATGCCAAGGTGATGAGTGAGGGTTTCCAGCAGGCGCAGCGCGAGATGTACGCGAAGCAGGCGAAGGAGGTCGATATCATCATCACCACGGCGCTGATTCCGGGCAAACCCGCGCCGAAGCTGATCACCGCGGACATGGTGAAGTCAATGAAAGCGGGCAGCGTCATCGTCGACATGGCGGCAGAGCGCGGCGGCAACTGCGAACTGACCGAGCCCGGCGAGGCGGTGGTGAAGCACGGCGTAACGCTGATCGGCTATACCGATCTGAATTCGCGTCTGGCGAAGCAGTCGTCGACGCTGTATGCCACCAACCTGTTCCGCCTTGCCGAGGAACTTTGCAAGACCAAAGACGGCGTGATCAACGTCAACATGGAAGACGACGCGATCCGCGGCCTGACCGTGATCAAGGACGGCGAAGTAACCTGGCCGCCACCCGCGCCCAAGCTGCCGGCACCACCGCCGGCCGCGGCCAAGCCAGCGGCCCCCGCTGCGAAGAAAGGTCATGGCCATGGTGGCGCCGGTGCGCCGGCCTCGACCAGGTCGATGGTGGTGATATTCGCGCTCGCCGCAGTGCTGTTCTGGTTCATCGGTGCCAACGCGCCTGCGGCCTTCCTCGGCCACTTCACGGTGTTCGTGCTGGCGTGTTTTGTCGGCTACATGGTGGTGTGGAACGTGACCCCGGCGCTGCACACGCCGCTGATGAGCGTGACCAATGCGATCAGCAGCATCATCGCCATCGGCGCGCTGGTGCAGGTGGCGCCGCCGTTTGCGGCCGGCGCCGGCGCCGACCGGCCTGACGGCTGGATCCTCGGTCTGGCGGTGGTGGCCGTTGCATTGACTGCCGTCAACATGTTCGGTGGTTTCGCCGTGACCCGGCGCATGCTGCAGATGTTCCGCAAATAAGGGAGACGGGAAAAATGTCCGCAACGCTGGCAACTGTCTCCTATATCGGGGCAACCATACTGTTCATACTCAGCCTCGGCGGTCTCTCCAACCCGGAGACTTCGCGCCGCGGCAATCTCTACGGCATGATCGGCATGACCCTCGCCGTGGTGGCGACGGTGTTCGGGCCGCAGGTTACGCCGGCCGGATATGCGTGGATCATCGGCGCGATGGTGGTCGGCGGCAGCGTCGGCCTGTACGCGGCGCGCGTCGTCAAAATGACGCAAATGCCGGAACTGGTTGCGCTGATGCACAGCCTCGTCGGCCTTGCCGCCGTGCTGGTCGGTTACGCCAACTACATCGATCCGGCGGCGTCCGGGATGTTTCAGGGTGTTGAGAAGACCATCCACGAAATTGAGATCTACATCGGCATCCTGATCGGTGCCGTGACGTTCTCCGGTTCAGTGATTGCATTCGGCAAGCTCTCTGCCAAAATCAGCGGAAAACCCATGCTGCTGCCGGGGCGACATCTGCTGAATCTTGCCGGACTGCTGGTGGTGGTCTTTTTTGCGTGGCGTTTCATCAACACGCACTCGGTTGCAGACGGCATGACCCCGCTGATCGTGATGACGATCATCGCTCTGCTGTTCGGCATACACATGGTGATGGCCATCGGCGGTGCCGACATGCCGGTGGTGGTGTCGATGCTCAACAGTTACTCGGGGTGGGCAGCCGCAGCCACGGGCTTCATGCTCAACAATGACCTGCTGATCGTCACCGGCGCGCTGGTGGGATCGAGCGGCGCCATCCTGTCGTACATCATGTGCCGGGCGATGAACCGCAATTTCGTTTCGGTCATTGCCGGCGGCTTCGGTACCGAGGGCGGCAAACCTGCTGCGGCCGGTAGTGGTGGCGAACCTGCAGGCGAGGTGGTGGAGATACTGGCGCCGGAGACGGCAGAGCTGCTGCGCGATGCGAAGAACGTGATCATCGTGCCGGGTTACGGCATGGCGGTGGCCCAGGCCCAGCACACGGTGTTCGAGATCACGCAGTTCCTGCGCGAGAAGGGCGTCAATGTGCGCTTCGGCATCCATCCGGTTGCGGGCCGCATGCCCGGCCACATGAACGTGCTGCTGGCCGAAGCCAAGGTGCCTTACGACATCGTGTTCGAAATGGATGAACTGAACGAGGATTTTCCCGACACCGATGTCGCCATGGTCATCGGCGCCAACGACATCGTCAACCCGGCGGCGCAGGATGATCCGGCCAGCCCGATCGCCGGCATGCCGGTGCTCGAGGTATGGAAAGCCAAGACTTCGATTGTGATGAAGCGCAGCATGGCTTCGGGTTATGCCGGTGTCGACAATCCGCTGTTCTACAAAGAGAACAATCGCATGCTGTTCGGCGATGCCAAGAAAATGCTCGATGAAGTGCTGGCTGCGCTGAAGTCCTGAGCGCGGACACGCGTCAGACTGACGGCCGTGCCCGCAAGGGTGCGGCCGTTTTGTTTGCGAGCGATGGCGGAAGCGGACTTAAATTACAAGTCGTTGTTTTATATGAATAAAAATGCTAGCATACATAAAAGAAATGGCGTTCATCAGGGGTCTCGAATGGCCTGCACCGTGGTGCGGCCGTGATCAATCAACGGGAAGGATGACTGCAATGAAAAACATCATGTGTGCGACCCTGCTGACAACTGCGCTGCTGTGGCCGGCCGTCGTGCCGGCGCAGGCGGAAAAGCCGGTGGCGGCAAAGGTGAAACTGGAAATGGCCGAACCCAAAGCCGAGGGCCGGCGTGCCGGATCCCGCGCGGAAAGAGATGCGCGCGAATGCCTGCAACTTGCCACCAATATGGAAATACACAAGTGCGCGGAGAAATACCGCTAGCACTTACGGTACCGCAGTAACGGAAAGGGCCGCAGTCGCGGCCCTTTTTTCGCAAACCCCCGAT
Organism: Betaproteobacteria bacterium; assembly: GCA_029883965.1. Taxonomy (GTDB): domain Bacteria; phylum Pseudomonadota; class Gammaproteobacteria; order Burkholderiales; family SG8-41. Next base: position 6,029 of record JAOUIN010000037.1, on the reverse strand, counting down.
GCTTCAATCGAGCCGGATTTTGACCTGCTGGAGCACGCCTTTCCAGCGCTGATCCTCGGCAACCAGCAGCTTGCGGAAGTCCTCGGGGCTGCCGACGTTGGAATCAAATGTCAGCGACGCAAAGCGATTCTTGACCTCAGGGGCGGCGAGCGCCTTGTTGATAGAATGGTTCAGCGTGGTCACGGTGCCCTTGGGCAGCCCTGCGGGACCGAAGATGCCGTACCACTGGAAAGTCACGAAATCCTTGACGCCGGCCTCGACGAAAGTCTGTGCATCCGGCAGCAGTGGATGGCGCTGCGGGCTGGTAATGGCCAGCACTTTCAGCCGGCCGGCCTTGACGTGGGACATCGCCGCCGGTACCGCGTTGATCACCAGCGGGATCTGTCCGGCCGCGGCATCAGCAAGCGAAGGGCCACCGCCTTTATAGGGTATGTGGTTCAGCGTCAAACCGGTTTTCAGGCGCAGCCATTCGTAAACCATGTGCGGGCCGCTGGCCTGCCCGCTGCTGCCGATCGCCAGTTTTTCGGTCTGCGCCCGCGGCATCGCCAGCAGTTCTTTCAGCGTATTGGCGTTGAATTTGGGATTCGCGAGCAGGGCCTGCGGCGAAGTGGCGACCAGGTTGACAGGAGTGAAGTCGCGGATCGCGTCACAAGGCGGCTTGGTGTACACCAGCGAATTGATGGTGTGCGGCGCGTCGGCGAGGATGATGGTGTAACCGTCGGCAGGCGCGCGCGCTGCGATCAGCGTGCCGATCAGACCTGTGGCGCCGGGGCGGTTGTCGATGACGAAAGTCTGGCCCAGGTATTCCGTCAGTTTGTTGCCGATGGCGCGGCCGGTGATGTCGGAGCCGCCACCGGGCGGGTAGGGCACGATCAGACGTACGGGGCGCGCGGGGTACGCGCTGTCTGCGGCATACACGGCTGTTGCCGTGCTGAGCAGGGCTAGGGCAACCAGGGCGGGCAGCAGTTGGCGCATGGCGAAGGCTCCTTGATTCTTGTCGTTGATGGAACGGCTCCGGGTGGTCGTCTGCCACGGACCGGTGTGATGATTGTCATTTGGCCCGCGGGCAGCACGGTACCGAGCAGATTAGCAGCAAGCCAGCGGCCGCGGAAGAAGGATTTGGGGCAGGGCCAGGGCCAAGGCCGGCGCGATTCGCGATACTCGATTAATATCGTGTGTGGAACATGAACGGGGTCGCGGCGCAGTATCCCGGCCGCTCAAATCAAAACTGCCGGCCGCGGGACTCGCGGCCGGAATCACGGATGCAAAGCATGACCAAACCCGACTGGGCGAAGCTGCGGGGCGAGTTCCCGACACTGGTAAACTGGACCTACCTCGATACGGCCCGCAAGATCGTGCCGCCCCGGTGTCAGGAACTGGCCATGCAGGAATACTGCCGGGACATACGCGAGACTGCCGGAGCCGATGCGTGGTCCGCGGTCAATGTCGCCGAGACCCGTGCGGTGATGGCGTCGCTGCTGGGCGCAAAGCCCGCGGAAATCGCGTTCACGAAAAACACCACGGAAGGGCTCAACCTGGCGGCGCACGCCTTTGAGTTGCGGCCCGGCGACAATATCGTGCTTACCGACATGGAGCACGTGGCCAACATGTGGGTGTGGAAACACTGGGAATCCAGAGGCGTGGAAATCCGTTACGCGAAAAACCGCGACGGGCGTTTGCCGCTGGAGGCATTTCTGCAGGAGATGGATGACCGTACCAGGGTCGTATCCACGGCCTATATCACTTACGGCAACGGCTTCCGGGTAAACCTGCCGGCACTGGGTGCAGTGTGTCGCAAGCATGGCGCGAGGCTGGTGGTCGACGGCGTTCAGGCGGCGGGCATACTTGCGGCGCCTTTGAGCGGCCTGGGTGCGGACATCATCGCCATAGGCGGCCACAAGAATCTGTTCGGCCTGACCGGGCTGGGGCTCGTCTACTGCCGCGAAGAACTGGTGGATGAACTCAAGGCGCCGTTCCTGAAGGCGCCGGTGGTCAGGGGCAGTGCGCAGGCGAGTGCGCACCTGAACAGCCAGTTTGACTATGTCCGTACCGCGCACCGGTTTGAAGGTGGTAATCCGAATTTTCTGGGCATCCGCGTGTTGAGGCGCGGTGCGGAGTTTATTCAGTCCATCGGCCTTGAAAACATCGAGGCGCGGGTGCGCGACCTGACCACGGAGTGCATGGTGCGGCTGAAGGCGGCGGGCATGCACACGCTGACGCCGGAGCCATGGGAAGAGCGTGCGCAGATCGTCAGTGTGCAGGTGGCCGATGCCGGCGCACTGATGGACCGGCTGCGGGAGAAGCACCGCATCATCGTCAACGTCAAGGATGGTGCGATCAGGGTTTCAATGAGCTTCTTCAATAATTCAGACGACCTCGCCCGTCTGGTATCGGCGATGCAGCAGGAACTGGTGCCGGCGTAGCAACAGTTGAGCGGTTGAGCGGGTCAGCGGGTGGCGGCAGTGGGCGGCGATGACTGGCGGAACACGATGTCGCCGTACCAGGCATGCGCCCGGTCACCGGTATTGTCGGTGTCCGTCATGATGCCCACAGCGGTGATCCTGCCCGGTTCCTCACCGAAAGCGCGGCGGTAATCCGCGACGATGTTGCGCGTGACGTCCTGCCATTGGCCGAGCTTGTCCTTTCCCGATTCGGCGACGATCATGCGGATGCGCGACGTATGCCGGTTGGGGATTACGGTTTCCAGCGGCGCGCGGTTCTCCCAGATGTACATCAGTGTGGCGTAGGGCAGTTGCTGTCCGGTCAGCAGGCTGATGTTGTCGAAAAAGGCGCGATCTTCCGGTGACAGTTTCGTCATGTCGCCGTCGAAACTGACCACGAGGCGCACCGGTGCGTCTTCCAGATGTTTCTGCGTGTTGTCCGCTTTCGGGATCAGTTCATCGACTTTCCATTGCCAGTGGAGCAGCGGGTAGCGGCCCGGATCCAGATCCAGCGGGTGTACAAGACCCGATGCGGAGGCGCGGGCCCGCGCACGCACGACGGTTTTGCCCTGCTGGTTGACGAGGCGGTATTCGGTGGGACGTTTGAAGCGGGAGAGTATCCACGGCTGCCAGCCCGGCGGCAGATTTTCACCCGGAGGATGGCTGGAAAAACTGCGGACATAGGGTAATGCCACCGTGCCCGGTGCCTTCGTTTCTTCCATCACTACGGTCGCGCAACCTGCGATCAGTACCAGTGCCGCGAACGATGCGGCACGCCTCATCATGCACATGAGCCCCCTCCGAGCCTGGCGCAAACGACCGCCATCTTAGGGCACTTCGGCGGTCCCGGGTGAGAAAGATCAGGGGTTCAGCACCACCTGCGCGGGCGCGAGCGCGGGATTCTTCGAGAAATAGTTCTTGATGCCGGTGAAAATCGCATCGGCCATCTTGTTCTGATAGGCCGGGCTTCTGAGCTTCTGTTCTTCATCCGGGTTGCTGATGAAAGCCGTCTCGATCAGGATCGACGGGATGTCCGGTGCCTTCAGCACCGCGAAACCGGCCTGTTCGACATAGTTCTTGTGCAGCCGGTTGATGCCGCCCATTTCGGCAAGCACTGCTTTGCCGAGTTTCAGGCTGTCGTTGATCGATGCGGTCTGCGACAGGTCGAGCAGCGTCTGTTTCAGGTAAGGATCCTGGATGCCCAGATTGACGCCGCCGATCAGGTCGGCATCGTTTTCCTTCTTGGCCAGGAAGCGTGCCGCAGCTGACGTGGCGCCGCTCTCCGACAGTGCGAATACCGATGAGCCGTTGGCCGAGGGTTTGATGAAGGCGTCGGCATGGATGGATACAAACAGGTCGGCGCGCACGCGCCGCGCCTTGGACACGCGCATTTGCAGCGGCATGAAATAGTCGCCGTCACGGATCAGCACTGCACGCATGTTGGGTTCGTTGTCGATGCGCTGCTTGAGTTTCTGTGAAATGGCCAGCGTAACGTCTTTTTCCAGCGTGCCACGGCGGCCGCGAGCGCCCGGGTCTTCCCCGCCGTGACCGGCGTCGATGGCAATGGTAATCAGCCGTTCCGATGGCGGTCGTGCAGTGCGCGGGAGGATTTTGGGCGCGGCGGGCGTTTCGCCTTGCGCAACGGCCGGCGGCACGGCATCGGGCGCGGCGGAAGGTGTTTCGGCACGCTCTGCTTCCCGGCTCCTGAGGAAAGCGAGGAGCGGATCGGGCGGCTGCAGCGGGTAGACGTCGAGTACCAGCCGGTGGCCGTACTCGCCGATCGGTGCGAGTGCAAAAGCTTCGGGTTTGACCCGCGCCTTCAAATCAAAGACGAGGCGTACGGTGCCCGGTTTGAAGCGGCCGACACGCACGCCCTTGATGTACGGATCATCCGTGCTGATCCTGGTGGCGATCTCGTTGAGCGTCGCACTCAACGCGACGTCTTCGAGGTCGAGTACCAGACGGTCGGGATTATCCAGGCTGAACAGCGTGTGCTTTACCGGCTGCTTTGATTCAATCGTCACCCGCGTGTAATCAGGCGCCGGCCATATGCGTGTTGCCGTGATTGGCACTTCAGTCGCGTATGCCGGTATCGCCAACGCAAGCGTGACTGCGATCAGCAGGCCGAAATACAGTATGAATTGCAGCAGTACACGGAGCCAACCGCGGAAAAAGCGGTACTGATACGGGCGGGGTGCCGTGCGGCGAATGACGGGTCTCAATATTTCAATTGCTCGAGACAACGTCTGCCTACCTCCGTGTGCGCAGTGATATCAACCGTGCGGCCCTGCGCTTCAGCGCGCATCTCGATTTTCAGGTCCGCTGCGGGCAGGTCGGGTGCCTTTTCCGGCCACTCCACGACACACACCGACTCCGCATTAAAGTACTCCCGAAAACCGGTTTCCTCCAGTTCCTGCGGATCAAGGAACCGATAAAAATCAAAGTGATACAAGTATAACCTAGAAAACTTGTAAGGTTCAAGCAGGGTGAAAGTCGGGCTTTTGACCCGGCCCTCAAAGCCCAGTCCGCGGAGGATGCCGCGCGCCAGCGTGGTTTTGCCGGCGCCAAGGTCGCCGGACAGATGCACAACCATGCCCGGCTGCAGCAGCGGCGCGAGCGCGCGGCCCAGCGCCAGCGTGTCGACTTCGGCGGCGAGATTCAGCGTGCGTTTATGATGCGGGGTATGCAAGAGCCTGGGTCGGGTAAGAAGATTATTGATTGGTCTGTGCTCCGGCGCGATATCGGACGCTGGGGCTTGGAACTGGGTTTCCAGCAAATTGCAATTGCCGATTGCGATCTGTCGCCGGCCGAACCACGGCTGGCAGAATGGCTGGCGCGCGGCTGGCACGGCGACATGGATTATATGGCACGCCACGGCGTGAAACGCAGCCGTCCGGCCGAACTGGTGCCGGGCACGGTGCGCGTGATCATCGCGCGCCTGAATTACACGCCGCCCGTTGCGCGCGAGAGCTGGGCGGTCATCAACGATGATTCCCGTGCATTCATTTCGCGTTATGCGACCGGTCGTGATTATCACAAGGTGCTGCGCGGAAAATTGCAGAAGCTGGCGGCGCAGATCGAGTCTAAGGTGGGTGAATATCGTTATCGCGTATTTACCGACAGCGCGCCGGTGATGGAGGTCGCGCTCGCCGAAAAGGCGGGGCTGGGGTGGCGCGGCAAACATACGCTCCTGCTCAATCGCGAAGCCGGCTCTTCCTTTTTTCTAGGCGAGATCTACACCGATCTGCCGCTGCCGGCCGATGTGGCGCAGGACGAACACTGCGGCACCTGCCGCAAATGCATCGACATCTGTCCGACGCAGGCGATCGTTGCGCCGTACGAACTCGATGCGCGGCGCTGCATTTCCTATCTGACCATCGAGTTGAAGGGCAGCATTCCGGAGCCGCTGCGGCCGCTGATCGGCAACCGGGTCTACGGCTGTGATGACTGCCAGTTGATCTGTCCGTGGAACCGTTTTGCCCAGTTCAGCGAAGAGGGGGATTTTTCAGTGCGCAACGGGCTGGACGATGTTGCGCTGGTTGATCTCTTTGCGTGGGATGAAACCATGTTTGCAAACCGGCTCGCCGG